>JBLHOI010000049.1:0-9667 GCA_047621375.1 Glaciecola sp. | reverse complement strand
AAATGAGAGTATTCAAAAAAGCGCTTTTGAAGAAGCGCTTGCGAGACACGAAAAATTGACTCAACCGACTGCTCAAAATCTCCGTGATGATAACCTAGCGCAACTAGCCGAGTCCTCTAAAAAGAGTGAAACGAAAGAAGCAAAGCAAGATAAGACAGACAAGGTACATGAACAAAGTCAAACAAAGCGACGAAACAGAGATGTACTCGATGAGCAAGAGAATGTTGATACTGGTAAAAGTCTAGAGGACTCTGCGATTTCTAAAAGTTCGTTATCTGCTCAAAAGCTAACCGCTGAAAATATTACGGATGATTTTGACTGGGTGGCTTACGTCAATAAAGTTAAAGATTTATCTGGGCCCTCAGATATTGTTCCTATCGACTTGTATATAGAAGATAAGTCCTCAACTCATGCTATTTTTGCACAAACAATGGCTTCATTAAATTCAGAAGAAGAAGCCTTCGGCGATACCAAACCAGTTGATGTAAATATCGTAAGTAAGGGCTCTGATCCTGAATTTATAGAGATCAAGTTGACTCAAAAAGAACTCGCCACTTTGATTAACGCAGTGGGCGGCAATTCTGAAGAGCCTATAAGCGTCAATAGTGAAGCGATGACAGAACTCGATAATGCAATCGCCAAATTATTAAATCAGCTAGTCTCAAAAGAACATAAGGATACTATTACAAACGCAGAGCTACACATTACCGATATAGGGAAAGATGCTGATTTGTTAATAAATTTCTTGCAAGTGGAAATACGTGAAACTAGTCACGAAAAAAAGCTATTGATGCCTTTTGAAGACGGCATTGAAGAGCTAGCAGTGGTCATAAAATCCAATGGTGAGTCTGGGGACGCTAAAACGCAGATTGATGACCTCGTATCGATTGAGAATGAAAAAGCAGTAGAAATTGGAAAATCTGATCTAGTCGCACCTAAAATAGACGATAATTTAACACTTAAATCACTCGAATCTCAATTGTATGTGTCAGTCAATAAAGCATCGACTAAAAAGCAAGCGCAGTTATTAGCACAATTAACCCCTGAGGCGCAAAACAGCGCGATTGACAATATTTCAGCACGAGTAGAGTCAGCAGTATCTGAATTACAAACGGAAGGTAAATCAACTGAGTTCATCGCGGCGTTACAGTCAGGTGTCAAAGAAATGAAAGAACAATTAAAGCAGGGCCGAGAGTCTGGTATTGATTTAAAAAGTTTGGTTACTGATGCTCTCGCTGCCGTTGATGTTAAAGTCAAGGGTAATACTGAAATTGCTTTGGATAAACAGCTAAATCAAATCAGCAATATTTTGGCCGCAGCTATTTCGTTGAATCAAACTAATCAACAGCAAACTTATTTGAATACCGGTTTGAATGAAGTTCAGGGTATTAAAGAAGTTGCGCAACAACAAATAGAAAGTACTCGACTTGTTCAACAAACTGCGGCAAACGATAAAGCAGTCAATATTTTTAAGCCTGAGGGGCAACAACAGTTGACCGAAAAGGTACGCTGGATGATTAATAGTCGCAATATCACGGCCGAGATTAGGCTAGACCCGCCAGATTTAGGGGGGATGAATATCAAGGTTAATTTGTCAGGTGATTCCGCTTCAGTCAGCTTTGTTGTGCAGTCGCAACATGCGCGTGACGCGCTAGACCAAGCTGTGCCAAGATTACGAGAAATGCTTGAAGAGCATGGCATTGAACTCGGTCAGTCATCGGTTCAACAAGAAAGTGCAGGCAATGACGAACAAGCTGAACAGGGCAATCTAGCAAATAATTCAAATAACTCGGACAATTTGGCACAACAATCGCAAGATGGAATTCAAGACAATAATGAAGATGGCGTTTTGAGCCATAATGACGTTATTGAGCAACGTATTAGCGGCAGTAGAATAGGTGGTATCGATTATTATGCCTAAAACGCCCAAAAAATGGCATAAGAGTAGGGTAGAAGAAGTGTAGTCAGTTAACAGAACATTGATGCTGACCGCTCACAATGATGACAATGTCGTCAGTAAGTTGGTGAATAGCTTAGTTTACGCACTGGCATATAAATACGAATCTAAGAGAATAACAGCATGGCAAATGAAGAATTGAAAATTGAAACCGGCAGTAAAAAGAAAAGTAAATTGCTGCTTATTATTATTGCTGTTGTGGTCATACTGGGCGTTGGTGCGGGTGCTTATTTCTTCTTTTTTATGGGCGCCACACCTAGCATGACTGAAGGTGAAGATAGTACTTCAGAAGTGCTGGTCGAAAACCTTGAATCGCAAGCCGGTCGCGCTTTATATGTCGCGATGCCTCGCCCTTTTACTTTTAATGCGCCGGGTGTATCGCGCGAACGCATTGTGCAAATTGAAGTGCAGCTTATGGTCAGAGGTACAGAAAATGAAGAATTGGCAAAACGTCATATTCCAATGATTGAAGGAGCTCTGCTGCAGGTATTCAGTGCCTCAAACGCTGATGATTTGGTTACCGATGTTGGTAAAGTTGAGTTGAAAGAGCGTGCTACCGCAGAAGTGCGACAAGTGATGACAGAGCTTGAAAGTGAACCTGTTGTTGAGCAGGTTCTATTTACAGGGTTTGTTATTCAGTAAATGCAGACTAACCTGCAAAACCGTTGTAATAGGCAGTGCAATTGCATAACGAAAGGTAGGCATTGTATATACGGTTAGATAATTAAGTTACTCGTGGTCGAGTAACCCAATACGAGAATTGATGTGAGCGATTTATTATCACAAGATGAAATTGACGCCCTACTCCATGGCGTTGACGATGTTGAAGAAGAAGAAGTCGAAGAGATTGAAAATAATGGTTTTACCATGGAATATGACTTTTCTTCTCAAGATCGCATTGTTCGTGGACGCATGCCAACGCTGGAAATCGTGAATGAGCGCTTTGCACGGCACATGCGCGTGAGTTTATTTAATATGATGCGTCGTTCTGCGGAAGTCTCTATTAATGGCATCCAAATGATTAAGTTTGGTGAGTATATTCACACGTTATTTGTTCCTACCAGTTTGAACATGGTGCGTTTTCGCCCCCTCAAAGGAACTGGCTTAATTACGATGGAGGCAAGACTTGTTTTCATCATGGTTGATAATTTCTTTGGTGGCGATGGCCGTTATCACGCAAAAATTGAAGGTCGAGAATTTACGCCAACCGAACGTCGCATTATTCAGATGCTACTAAAACTGATTTTTGAAGATTATAAAGAAGCATGGGGACCCGTCATGGATGTGTCTTTTGAGTATTTAGATTCCGAAGTCAATCCTGCGATGGCGAATATTGTTAGCCCCACTGAGGTGGTTGTTATCAGCTCTTTTCACATTGAGCTGGACGGTGGTGGGGGCGATTTCCACATTTCGTTGCCCTATTCAATGTTGGAGCCTATTCGGGAACTGCTAGACGCGGGGGTTCAAAATGACAAAGAGGATACCGATTTTAGGTGGAGTAAGGCGCTGCGTGATGAAATTATGGACGTGCATGTTGGCTTATCTACTCATTTACTTGATGTTACTTTGACATTAGAGCGCATCATGAACTTTGAAAAAGGCGATATTATTCCAATAGAAATGCCTGACACAGTAACAGTATTAATTGAAGATTTGCCAACATTCAGGGCCAAACTAGGTAAGTCTAGAGACAATATTGCTTTAAAAATCACAGAAAAAATTCCAAGGCCAACATCGGTGAAATCTGAACTCCACTTATTAACCCGACATGGCAAAGTGCTAGATAACGACGCTGAATTACAAGTGTTAGAAGACGATTTATAAGAGATAGGAAAATATTATGAGTGAAGATGGCGAAGGCTTAGATGATTGGGAAGCAGCAATGGCTGAACAAGCTGAGGCAGAAGCAGGCGACGGTAAGAGCGTTGATCCGCAAGATGATATCGATGCAATTATGAATGAACAAGCTGTAGGTGGAGTTGCTCGGACAGCAGAACTAGACGAGTTGCGAGAAGATGCGCCCATTTCGGCTGCGGAAAAGAAAAAACTCGACACCATACTAGACATTCCTGTCACGATTTCTATGGAAGTTGGTCGCAGTGAAATAAGTATTCGAAATTTACTGCAATTGAACCAAGGTTCAGTGGTCGAATTAGACAGAGTTGCAGGCGAACCCCTAGACGTTTTAGTAAATGGCACGTTGATTGCTCATGGAGAAGTAGTAGTCATCAACGATAAATTTGGGATTCGGTTAACGGATGTTATTAGTCAAGTCGAAAGAATTAAAAAACTCAGGTAGAAACCTATATAAAACAAAGGTTTGTTCCCGTTTAGTGCTTTTATTTTTTAGCGTGGTCAACGCGGAGGCTTCGGCCTCCACCCCTCAAACATTACAAAATCCTTCATCAATACTGTCAATCTTTCTTAGCCTTTTACTGGTGGTCGCCATTATTTTTGCGCTCGCATTCATTGCGCGCCGGTTTAATGTCACTCAAGCAGGAAATGGTCAATTAAAAGTGGTTGCATCCATGGCAGCAGGAGCCAAAGAAAAAATCATGGTTGTCGATGTCGGCGGTGAACAGTTCTTAATCGGAATTACAGCGCACAACATAAACCAGTTGGGTAAACTCGAAAATCCGCTGCAAACTACAAGCACCAGCCAAAGCCAAGGACAGAAAACTAGTCTGGTATTCAAAGACAAGTTAGTAAAAGCGATGGCCGAGACGATGATTGGTTCCAAAAAGGATAGAGCACATGATTAATCATATGTTTTTCTCATCGTCTATCGTAAAACTTGGATTGTTGATAATCCTAAATATGATTTTCAGTGGCAATGCTATCGCTGAACAGGGTATTCAAGCGATTACAGTAACCACCACCGATGACGGTAATCAAGAATATTCGATGACTTTGCAAGCATTGTTTATTATGACGGCATTAAGTTTAATTCCCGCCTTTATTATGATGATGACCTCATTTACGCGCATTATCGTTGTGCTGTCAATTTTACGTCAAGCAATTGGTCTTCAACAATCACCTTCAAATCAAATTTTGATTGGTGTGAGTTTATTTCTATCAATGTTTATTATGGCTCCTGTTTTTGAAGAAATTAATATCAACGCATTGCAGCCCTATTTAAGCGAAGAAATGACCTCAAAAGAAGCCTTTGATATTGCAAAGGAACCGATGCGCGCCTTTATGTTGTCACAAACGAGAGTAAAGGATTTAGAGACATTCGTACAAATTGGCGGCTACGAGGGATTATATGACGATCCTGCTGATGTGCCATTAACGGTGTTAATTCCGGCATTTGTGACCAGCGAACTAAAAACGGCATTCCAAATTGGCTTCATGCTATTTATTCCTTTTCTGATTCTAGATTTGGTTGTGGCATCAATATTAATGGCCATGGGGATGATGATGTTATCGCCGATGATTGTATCGTTACCATTTAAGTTAATGCTATTTGTTTTGGTTGACGGCTGGAATCTTATATTTGGTACCTTAGCCACTAGCTTCGGCATGGGAGTCTGATCCCATGAGTCCAGAGGTTTTTGTCGAAATTTTACGAGAAGCTATGTTAGTGGTTATTATGCTGGTAGCTGCTGTTATTCTCCCTGGCTTGGTCGTAGGTCTAGTTGTTGCTGTTTTCCAAGCTGCGACCTCCATCAACGAGCAAACCATGAGTTTTCTACCGCGCTTGATTGTGACGTTATTGGCAGTAAGTTGGCTTGGCAGTTGGTTGGTGCAGAAGATGATGGATTTCTTCTTTGAGATGGTCTATCGCATTCCGATGGCAGTCGGCTAGACAAATGGACATACTTGAAGCAACAATGACCAATTTTCTTGCAGACTACCTTTTGCCATTTATGCGCATATCGGGATTGTTTGCAGCAATGGTGGGGATTAGTGCAAAAACCATTCCGACGCAAATTAGAACATTGTTGGCGGTGTTGCTGACATTAATGATTGTACCAAATGTTCCTCCAGTCCCTGTTGATGATTTGGTGAATTTAGGGACTTTCTTGTTAGGCATTAAGCAATTAATTATTGGTATTGTAATTGGCTTTATTTCGATGATGGTATTAAACACATTTGTGTTAGCAGGCCAAATTATTGCCATGCAAACAGGCCTTGGTTTTGCCTCCATTGTCGACCCTATCAACGGTATTAGTGTGCCAGCGGTCGGTCAGTTTTATCTTATTTTAGCGACACTTTTATTTTGGACTTTCGATGGCCACTTAGCCATGATCCAGATGATTGTGATGAGTTTTAAAGCGTTTCCTATCGATTCACCTTGGTGGACAGGAGAGCAGTTTCGTTTAGTTGCGCATTGGGCTGGGTGGATGTTTATTTCTGCGGTCACTATGTCGCTAGCACCCATTGTTTCCTTATTAATTGTTAACTTAGCATTTGGTGTTATGACGAAAGCAGCACCACAGTTGAATATATTTAGTTTAGGCTTTTCAATCGCTCAACTTACTGGGTTGGTTATTATCTATATTACGTTGAGTAACCAGGTTTATCATTTTGAGCAACAATGGCAGCGAGCACAGGAATTTATGTGCAAGCTATTGTTGACCTGCTAATGCTATTTAGGATAATAAAAAATGGCTGATGATTCTTACGAAAAGACCGAGGAACCCACACCAAAAAAAATCGAAGATGCCAGAGCAAAGGGCCAGATTGCGCGCTCCAAAGAATTGGCTACTGCGTTAGTGTTGGTTTCCAGTGCAATAGCCTTCTTTTTCGTTGGTAGTTATGTCGCTAAAGCTATGTTTGATATTATGCAGCACTCTTTTATTCTTTCGCGCGATGAAACTTATGACAAAGTGCATATGTTTCAAATATTAGAGATGTCACTCAGCCAAGCTAGTTTGCCAGTGTTGTCCTTCATGCTTATCTCATTGGTAGGGGGGATCTACGGAAGTATCGCGCTTGGTGGGTATAACTTCACATGGAAATCGGCAGCACCCAAGGGCAATCGATTGAGTCCGCTAGAAGGCTTCAAAAGAATGTTTGGGGTGAACGCTTTGGTCGAATTAATTAAAGGCGTTGCTAAAGTCGTCGTTATTGGATTTATGGCTTACTTAGCGCTTTATATATTTAGAGATGAAGCGCTGCATCTGGATATGGAACTTTTTCCATTAAATTTATTTCACGCTCTGAATATGGTTCAATGGGCCTTTTTACTGTTGTGTTTTGGAATGATACCTATTGCATTAATTGACGTGCCATATCAGAATTTTAAGCACAATAAAGAAATGAAAATGACGATGCAGGAAGTAAAAGACGAGCGCAAAAATTCTGAGGGCGATCCACAAGTAAAAGGTCGTATCAGAAGGCTTCAATATCAGGCATCAGCTAATCGCATGATGCAAGCAGTTCCGGACGCTGATGTGATCGTCACTAACCCTACACACTTTTCTGTCGCGATAAAATATGAGCAAGATGGTGACCGTGCTCCCATAATGGTAGCCAAAGGTACTGATGAACTTGCGATGCATATTCGTAAGATCGCCAAAGCACATGATATTCCTATCATTGAATCTCCCATGTTAGCTCGTGCTATTTTTTACAGTACTGAACCTGATAATGAAATTCCGTCAAAATTGTTCATGGCTGTCGCTCAAGTACTCGCTTATGTTTATCAGTTAAAAGCATACAAAAAAGGCAAGGCAACCCGGCCTAAGGCACTCAAAAAGAACTTACCGATACCACCAGAATTGCGTCGTTAACATGGCTTTATCTTTTTTCATATCCTTGGGCGAATTGGCACGGTAGTTGTAATGGAACCTGTATTATTCCTTAGCCGTCAAAAATCCGTTTTATGCAATTAACTTCCGCTTTTAAAAGTGTAGATAAAACGCAATTAAAGAGTATCGCTGCTGGTATGGGCGCTCCAATTGTTGTTTTAGCCATTATGGGCATGGTTATTTTGCCGATGCCGGCAATCTTATTAGATGTGCTTTTTAGTTTTAATATCGCATTATCACTCGTTATTATTTTGGTCTCAGTATTAACTAAGCGGCCTATCGATTTTGGTATATTTCCATTAGTTCTTTTAGTGGCTACCGTTTTGCGTTTGGCGCTCAACGTAGCCTCTACGCGAATTGTATTGCTCGAGGGGCACAAGGGTGGTGACGCTGCTGGTAAAGTCATTCAGTCTTTTGGTGAAGTTGTTATTGGCGGTAATTACGTTGTAGGTGTGGTGGTATTTGCCATCTTGCTTATAATCAACTTTAAGGTGGTTACAGCAGGCGCGGGTCGCATTTCTGAAGTAAGTGCCAGATTTACGCTGGACGCAATGCCGGGCAAGCAAATGGCGATTGATGCTGATTTGAATGCGGGTTATATCGACCAAGACCAAGCGAGAATACGAAGAGAAGAAATTACGTCTGAGGCTGATTTTTATGGTTCGATGGACGGTGCGTCAAAATTTGTTAAGGGGGACGCGATTGCGGGCCTTTTCATTATGCTAATCAACATTTTTGGTGGCCTGTTTGTTGGTATGTTTCAACATGATCTAGATTTTTCTACGGCAATAGAAGTTTATACTATTCTTACTATTGGTGACGGCCTAGTGGCACAAATTCCATCACTACTACTTTCTGTTGCTACCGCAATTATAGTAACTCGAGAAAATGATTCGCAAGAAATGGGACATGAAATTCGAGAGCAATTAGCTAACCGCAAAGCACTTTATATTACATCAGGAATATTATTCGTAATGGGCATTGTACCTGGAATGCCACATATGGCTTTCCTCGGATTTTCTGCTGCTGTTTTTGCTTATGCTTTCTTCAGGGATAAAATGAAAGCCAAGGAAGCGCAAGAAAAATCACTTGTAGAAACAATGCCCGATGCGAACAAAGGCCCAAGTGAAATGAAGGATCTGGGTTGGGACGATGTTCAACATGTTGACACTATTGGTTTAGAAGTTGGATACCGTCTTATTCCGCTTGTAGATAAATCACAAGGTGGTGAATTATTAACCCGAATTAAAGGTGTGCGTAAAAAACTGTCGCAAGAACTTGGTTTCCTTATTCCTCCGGTACATATTCGCGATAATTTGGACTTCGCGCCTAATGCCTACTCTATTTCAATGATGGGGGTTTCAATCGGTGATGCGGAAATCAGTCATGATAATGAACTTGCGATCAATCCAGGCCAAGTATTTGGTGAGCTTTCAGGCACCAGAACTAAGGATCCTGCTTTTGGCCTCGACGCTGTTTGGATTAAAGCTAATCAGCGCGAACATGCACAAACGCTTGGTTATACGGTTGTTGATTCAGCTACTGTCGTAGCCACGCACTTAAGTCAGTTATTGACAACCAATGCTTATCAACTATTGGGCCATGAAGAAGTGCAACAGCTTCTAGATATGTTGGAGAAAACGAATCCGAAATTAGTTGAAGGACTGGTACCTGATATTTTGTCACTGAGCACCATGGTGAAGGTATTACAAACATTATTGTATGAGGGTGTGCCAATAAGAGACATGCGAACTATTTGTCAAACGCTATGCGAGTATGCTCCTAAGAGCCAAGATCCGGATGTACTAGTTTCTGCATTGCGTATTGCGTTAAAGCGTTTGATTGTCCAAGACATTATTTCAGGTGGTAATGAAATACCCGTTATTACATTAGCTCCAGACTTGGAACAGATGTTGCATCAGTCGTTGCAGGCAGGCGGCGAAGATGGCGCTGG
>JBLHOI010000048.1:0-9702 GCA_047621375.1 Glaciecola sp. | reverse complement strand
CGTCGTCATCTGAAAGGTCGTCATTTGGTCTTTTGATCGAATTTTCGTCATCATCAACATCCGCATCCTCATTTTGATGTTTATTTTTAGTGTACCAACCGCCTACAACGACTCCAACCTCGAACAAAAACCACATTGGAATGGCCAGTAAGACCTGCGAAATTACATCTGGTGGCGTTAGCAACATGCCAACGACAAATGCGGCGACAATGACATGAGAGCGCTTCTTACGTAATTCATCTGGGGTTGTCATTCCCGTCCAGCACATTAAAATAATCGCGACTGGGATCTCAAAAGCAACGCCAAAAGCGAAAAATATTTTTAGTACAAAACTCAGATATTCAGAAATATCTGGGCTTATAAGCACATCGTCTGGAGCTACTGCGCTAAAAAAACTAAACGCGAGAGGAAACACGATAAAATAAGCAAATGCAATTCCACTGTAAAATAATAGCGTACTGGACAGTAATAAAGGAGCAACCAGTTTCTTTTCATTTCGATATAAACCTGGCGCAATAAATCCCCAAATTTGATACAGAACATAAGGAATAGCAATAAAGAAAGACAACACCATGGTTAATTTAAAGGGAGCAAAAAACGGCGATGCAACGCTCGTTGCAATCATCGATGCCCCTTCCGGAATAGTAGCGACGAGTGGGGCCGCTAATATGCCATAAAGATCTTGAGCCCAGTAGGCAAGAGCCATAAAAATAACGAGAACCGACGCTAGTGCTTTCAACACACGAGAACGCAACTCAATGAGGTGGCTAATAAAACTACTTTGCGTCGTCATCTTTCTTTTTCTTATAGGGTTCTTGGACAGACAATGCAGCCTGCTTTAACTCTTCAACACTCTGAGCAACTTCGGGACTCACGTTATCGAGTCCCATATTCTCAGCCTTCTTAAGATTCTCATGCAACTCATGTATACGTAACTGCTCTTCAATTTCAGTTTTAAAACCTGTCGCCATATTTTTCACACTGCGCACTGTTTTTACTGTTGAGCGAATAGCACCGGGCAAACGCTCGGGACCCAAGATAAGTAAGGCTACAATACCAATAATGCACAGTTCCCAAAAACTAATATCGAACATGATCTACTCTTTAGTAGTGGTCTTTGTTTCGGCCGGTTTTACCGTTTTATCAGTACCGCTTTTATCTTCGACCGATTCAAAATCAGCGTCTGACTTATTCGCATCTTTTTTGTCAACGGTGCCATCATCATCACTTAATGCTTTCTTAAAACCTTTGAGCGCTGAACCTAAGTCACCACCTACATTGCGTAATTTCTTTGTACCAAATAGTAAAACAACTATAAGCAGTATGACTAAAATACTCCAAACACTAGGACCCATTAGTAAATCTCCATTGTTAAAATTTTGTTTTTTTTTACTACCGTCTGTAAGCTAGTAGTATATCACCTTGAGCAACTAGACTTTAGACACAAAAGTAACTGATTAGAAGTAGTATACGTTGCTTTTTACAAATATCACTGGCTTTCATTAACTTGTTTTTATACTTATTTTTCAGATCAAGCAATTGCACACATTACTTTACTAATTTATGCGTGGTTATATGACATGATTTATCCATTATCGCTACTAAACACTTTGCGTTACCGCAAAGCAGTGGCGTTTTTGTGTCTAATGGTTTTCAGTATTGTAAATGCCCATACTTCGTTTGCTGTCGATAGGACAAGAACTCAAATACTTCCCGCACAACCTAAAATACCAGGACAGTCGAATGTTGAAACACCTAATTTATTGACAAATATAGACACCTCAGCAGGTAAAAAACCTGAGTTACCAGCCCCAGAGTCCCATTATTGCGATGCACAGCTTTGGCTTGACGATTGGTATTGTCATTTTAACTACGGTGTCGAAGCCTCGGTAATAGAAATAAATAGGTGGTTTGTAACGGACTACACACCCACGACAAAGGCAGCTAGGGCCTCGGGGAAGTTGCGCTTTGGAATTGA
Organism: Glaciecola sp.; assembly: GCA_047621375.1. Lineage (GTDB taxonomy): Bacteria > Pseudomonadota > Gammaproteobacteria > Enterobacterales > Alteromonadaceae > Glaciecola. Next base: position 7,724 of record JBLHOI010000048.1, on the reverse strand, counting down.
GCCTCGGAGCGGCAATTTAAATCAATTGGATTTTCGTTTTAAAATACGCGTCAAACTCCCTGCATTACAAGACAGGGTAGAATTATTACTCTCAGATGACGAGGATGATGCAAGCCAACAAGCGGTTAAAGCCGCACGCAGTGAACAGCTTGGAAATGTTGACCAAGCCACAGTTGCCTTTCAATTTAAAGATAAGCCTGACTCTAAAGTAGCTTATCGTGTTGGCTTAGGCCGTGGCTCTCAAGTCTATACTCGAGTGAGGTACGGTGATGAGTTGGATTTGAATGATGCTAACAAGATTAGCTATTCTGCAGAAGCTAATTACTATACCGACGACCAATTAGGTGTTGAAACTAGAATATCACTTATACATACACTATCTAAAAATGAAGCGATTGAATTCGACAACACATTTCGCTACCGCGATAAGACAGAAAATATTTTTTGGCGTCACGAGATCCAATATTTATATTTAGAAGATGGCAAAACTAGCTATTTATTCAGCGCCATGGTTGATGGTTTGAATAAACCAACTTATCAAGAGGAACAGATACTTGTAAGTATGAGGTATAAAAAAAATGTATTGCGTCCCTGGCTATTTTTAGAGGTTGAGCCTTACATGATTTGGTTACGCGAGGAAAATTTCAGGACCTCTTTGGGGATCGCTATTAGAGCTGAAGTGCATTTCTCTGATTACTAGGTTACCCAAAAATATATGTACTTTTGGGCTAAAAACCTATCGAGGATTTGTTGCTTGTGCTTCCTTGTTATCACTGGCTGATTGATGAAAAGAGACCAAGTTTGATAATCCAGAATAATCGTACCTTTCACGGAAGGACACCCAGTCAAGCAGACAAAATAGGCTAATGGTTGCGTAGTTCCATTGTAAAAAAGCGCCTTTCTCGACAGCTTTATCTAGCTCACTAAAAATAACGTCAAAACGCTCTCGCTGCAGACGAAAATAAAGTTTGTCGGCATTAGTATCTATATCTGACCGGGACAATAAGAACATTTGGACAAGTGAATCACTAGCTGAGTCAATTAAGGTCAACAGGTTTGTTTGTTCCCAACTGAGCTCGGCCTTATTTAATTTTTTTGTCAAATATCGATAAATTGCACCTGAATCGAAGATGATTCGAGCGTCATCCTCTAACATCGGCACTTTTAATGTTGGATTCGAAGTCACTAATCTTGCTCGATCTACACTGTTAAATATATCAACTTGCTCAAATCCATGCTCGATCTCGCTCATCCACATACGTAAGCGACGGACATAAGGTGATGTAGTAGAACCGATTAGCTTCATTGTTTCCTCTTTACTCTGTCATTCAACTAAATACTAAAACTTGCACCGCAACCACATGTGGTTGATGCATTTGGATTGTTAACAAAAAATCTCGACCCTTCCAATCCTTCAGTGTAGTCGACGATACCACCAACAAGATATTGCAAACTCATTGGATCAATAACCAAAGTAACACTCTCTTTTTCTATGGTCATGTCGCCCTCATTTACTTTCTCGTCAAAAGTAAAGCCGTACTGAAAACCCGAACAGCCGCCGCCTGTCACGTAAACGCGCAATTTTAGTTCAGGATTCTCTTCCTCAATAATTAACGTTTTGACTTTTTTTGCCGCAGCTTCAGAAAACTCAATTGGCAATGCCATTTCTTCAGACATAATATTCCTCTAGTAAAAACGTTTGTTGCTGACAATAACTAAAGTAGATTATCTAATACCTGAGTAATTTAATCAAGTATTCAATCAGATTCGCTAAGTGCTTGGTCCCACTCAATAGTTCGAGTATAAGAACCACGCTTTCTTTTGTACTTATAGATATCTGTTTTAATTTCAATTTGTTCAGGAATGAAGTCTTCAGGCAAGGTGACTCTTAACTCTAGGACTTGAAAATATTTAAACGAAAAAGACATTTCTTCTGCCTTATCATCCAATATTTCTCTCAAATCATATTTGATCGGCACTGTATTTTGACTGCCCTGAAGCGAAATATTTAACGTGCCCTTAATAATCGCTTTTATGCTTTCTCGCTGCAACATCATAATCGAAATAGCGAAGTTATTAGTGCTTGCCGTTGCTAGAATTTCGACACTTTCCACCACAAATCCGTCTTGCGTCAATTCAGGCGCCATGACCTTTTGATAGAAACTTATTTGTTCGCGAAGCTCAGCATCTTTGCGCATAAATTCTTTATATGATGATTGAGCGTGTTCATTAGCAATGCTAGCCACTTCAAGTTCTATTTTTTTTACATTTAATTCGGAATTAAGCGTTTGGTTTTCTGCTATTAAGTTATTTATGCTTCTTTGCATGACATCAATTTTAGCTGAAAGAAAATGATTTTTTTTGTCTGCAAACTCGTGGCCGGCATAAAATAGACATGCGAGAACAAAGAATATCGACAAATAATATTTAACGAAGCCAAGTTGGCTGCGCAGTTCGTTTAATTTCAATAAATTCTCCATAACTCAGGGCATCGTTATTGATAAATAACTAATATAAGCGCTACTAGACCGGAATCACTGATGGCAAGGATGTGCTCAAAACGCTATGATAGTCTTAATTCAAACTAGTATAAACACAAACACAATATGTTTCTGCAATCGCTGAGACGAGAAGTCTCATATCCAAGGACATCAATTCAATTATGCTTATTAGGCATAGCTGCAGGCGTGTGCGCAGCAACCGTTGTTATTATCTTTAGATTAACATTTGAGTTTATACAAAAAATACTACTTGGTGATGTTGCACAATACGCTGCTATTGAAGGTAAATACTTACTTCTCTTACCTATTTCAGCGATCATTTGTGTGATTACCGTTGCTAAATTCACCGGTTTCAAACATTATCGAATGGGTATTCCCTTTGTTATCCATCGTATCAAAACCCGTTACGGACACATCCCATTGCGCACGTCGATCAATCAATTTTTTGGCGGTGTCTTTTCATTGGCAGGAGGCTTTGTCGTTGGCAAAGAAGGTCCTACGGTACATTTGGCTGCAGCGGCTAGCCACTTTCTAGGCCAATGGTTCAGATTACCCTTTAATTGTCTACGAATTTTAACTGGCTGTGGAATTGCTGCTGGTGTTGCTGCTGCATTTAATGCACCTTTCGCTGCCGTCATTTTTGTAATGGAAGTCGTTTTACGCCAGTACCGAGTTCATGTATTTGTTCCAGTGATGCTAGCAGCCGCATGCGGTTCGGTACTAACGCGTATTGTATTCGGTAATCAAAACGAACTGACATTTCTGAATTTTCATATCATAGATAATGTGCTGTTGCCCTACCTCGTCATCTTTGGAGTTGCTCTTGGTTTATTGGCAGCACTATTCAATAGGCAACTCATGTTTGTCATCAAATTGTTCCGCGATGTCAGCATGATTACTCGCTTGTTGCTTGCTGGCGTAATTACCGGTATCGCGGGCTTCTTTATGCCACAGGCTTTAGGTGCTGAATTCTCAGCGATAGAAGCATTGTTCGCTAATGATCCTCAACTAAGTTTACTGTTACTACTGTTCACATTAAAATTCATTCTTGCCGTCGTCGCGATTGGTTTAGGGGTACCTGGGGGAATAATCGGTGCAGTGATGATTATTGGCATGTTGGCAGGCGTTATATTGTTGCAACCTTTGCACAGTATAATTAATCAAAGCGAAATGATCTCAACGTTTGCATTGCTTGGGTTAGCTGGCATGCTAGCTGCGGTGCTTCACGCGCCAATGGCAGCATTGTCAGCCGTTATGGAATTATCTGCCAGTTCACAGGTAATACTTCCCGCGATTATTGTTATTGTAAGCGCTTATGTGACTAGCAAACAACTCTGTAATAATCGCTCAATATTCATTCAACAACTAGAATTTCAAAACCTGTCTTATACTACGTCATCCATTCGTGATTCGTTACAAGAAACCGGTGTTATGGCTATTATGCAGACCGAATTCAAGCACTTTATTAGTGCGCCTCAAAAAGCGTTGTACCAATACTTACAATCTAATCCTAACCACCTGGTCGTGCAAGAGCATATATTTGAAATCGATAGGGAATACCAAATAGTGTCAATGGATGTCAGTTTGCAAGAGGGAGTTTTACCATTAGCTATTCATCAAATGGAAGGCTTAAGTGACCAATCTACTATGGCGGAGGTCTATGAAACCTTGCATAAAAAGCGACAGGGCGCGGTGTATATTTATGAAGAGCTTTATTTTGACTCCTATGTATCTGAGCACGGTAAGCCCAAGGTGATAGGTATTATTACTTGGAATATGCTACATAGTTATTTATTTAGACAACAACATTAAGATGAAAAGGTAATAGTGATGAGTATTTTGTGGTTAAAAGCTTTCCATGTGTTCTTTATGATTGCGTGGATGGCCGGTATTTTTTATTTACCGAGATTATTTGTCTATCATGCTGAAAGTACGCATCAGGAAACCAAAGATCAATTTAAAATAATGGAACGTCGACTATGGTTTTTTGTAACACCATTTGCTCTGCTGACTCTTATTTTGGGTGTGTTGGTTATGTATCAATATGGCCTGGAGTGGCTGAAAGCATCGACATGGTTACATGCCAAACTGGCGATAGTAGCGCTGTTTTATGGCTATCACTTTTACTTATATTATTTACTTAAGACGTTTGCAGCAGATCAGAATACCAAAAGTCCGCGTTTTTATCGAATGATAAATGAGCTTCCCGTATTAGCTTTGCTTGCTATTGTTATATTGGCAATTTTAAAGCCATTTTAAACTGAGTTAGACAGAGCTTATCTTGCAGTACGACGACTAATTAAGTCATCTGCAGCGCCACTTTTGATTTGATAGGAAAAAACACGGTTGACTTAAGTTAACGATGACTCGCTAAATCGGTTTCTGTTTAAAGGTCTCAAATTGATTTGGCAAGTAACTCGCAAGCTCTCCGGAAATTGAAACATAGGTACTTAATGCCTCTGGTAACGACTGAGCTATTAATGGCAGTTTTTTTTCAAAATCCATTTGCCCACGCTTTTTTGCTTGTTTAAAAGCGAGTTCAACATCAGCAAATGTGCTAAACATACCCAAACTGTGTTTTAATTTCTTCGCCAATACAGGAGCGTGCTGAGGGTTTTTATCATGCATTAATTGCCACGTATTTTGCCACACCAGCTCCATACTTGAATGAGCAGTGAGCAATCCTTGCATCCATTGTGAAAGTGGCGAACTTCTCACCCATTTTTCACTATCATCTTCGAAAATGCAATAAATAGGCATTCCTAGGGTATTATCTTTCATCTGCTGCAAGCAATACTTGAAGTAGTCAAACAATGCATTGGTGATTACATCTGCTTGTTGATTATTTTGTATCTGACCATGATGCTTGATAGCCCATGGTAACCAAACATCTGGCATTGGTATTTCAGGCGAAACACCGGCACCAAGCAATGCCCCTTCAACGTAATAACGCGAATGCAGCATATCGGCGACATCAGAGTTTTGATAAATCAGCAGTAAATTCATAATTAATTTAGAGACTTAAATTTGCGAATTTGGAGAATGCAGCAGATGATAGAGCGAATTCAAAACGAATAACAACTATAAAAATATGTTTTTGGGAAGATAGCGCATGAAATCAGGAAAAACGGGACTTATTATTGCAGCTGCTTTCATTGGTCCAGGCACAGTAACAACGGCGTCAATGGCGGGCGCAAATCTTGGCTATGGGTTAGTATGGGCGCTTTGCTTTTCAATTTTTGCAACATACATTTTACAGGAAATGGCGTCTCGACTAGGCCTAGTCACGGGTAAAGGCCTATCAGAAGCAATCGTTAATGCTAGTCAAAATAGCTTCATCAAGTGGATTAGTATCATCCTTGTTTGCGCCGCGATCGGTTTAGGCAATGCCGCATATGAAGGTGGTAATTTGACCGGTGCAGCGCTTGGCTTGGCAAATGTATTACCGGGCAATATAACTTTTTGGGTTCTCATTTTAGGTGCGATTGCTTTGAGTGTGCTGGTAAGCAATCGCTACCAATTAGTTGAAAAATTACTTATTGGGCTGGTCGCCTTAATGAGCTTTGTATTTATTGTTATTATGCTAATTGCAGGCATTAACACAACAGCATTGTTAAGTGGGTTATCTGCGGTAGGATTGTCAAATACATCGCTATTATTAGCTATTATTGGCACCACAATTGTACCTTATAATTTATTTCTTCACGCAGGCTTGAGTGCTAAACAATCGCTTGAGTCAACGCTTTCTGAGTCTGAGATTAGCTCTCAACTACCAGCACATAAGCAACAGTTGTTCGCATCAATTGGGTTAGGGGGTATTGTCACATTTGCTATTATGTCGTGCGCAGCGAACGCTTTTTACTTAACTGACAATGTACTTTCCCCGGGCAATATTGCTTCACAACTAGAACCTATTTTGGGCGACTACGCTAACTTATTTTTTGCTCTAGGTTTGTTTTCTGCGGGTTTGACCAGCGCGATAACAGCACCGTTGGCCGCGGGATACGCAATTTGTGGTTTGTTTGGTTGGCAACCTAAGCTCGATGCAAAGGAATTTAAGCGGGTTTGTATAGCTATATTATTCTGTGGTGTGTTGGTCGCAACTTCTGGCTTTGAACCCTTAGTAATTATTATTTTAGCGCAAGCCTCAAATGCTCTATTATTACCGATTTCGGTCCTATTTTTACTGTATGTCATGAATCAAAAGAAAATAATGAAGTCGCACACAAATACACTGATTGGTAATCTACTTGCTAGCTTAATACTCATTGTGATTGTTGTGCTGGGTGGCAATAAGCTGATGAATCTATTATTTTAACCAGCTTTTTGGATCGAGCGCTTTGCCTTTGTGGCGAATTTCAAAGTACAAGCCGGGACTCGCTTGACCGCCGCTACTGCCAACTAGACCAATAGTTTCACCCTCTATTACCGGATCGCCTGGTTGTTTCAATAACGCTTGATTACGACCATATACAGTCATATATCCCTCACCATGATCAACTATCGTCACCAAGCCAAAACCTTTTAGCCAGTCTGCATATAGCACCTTACCATCTTGGACTGCGAACACCGGAGAACCTTCGATGCTATTAACGACAATGCCTTTCCAGCGAACTTGTCCTTGTCTTCGTTTACCAAATAACTGTTGAATTTCGCCTGACGCTGGCCGAGTTAGTTTACCTTTCGATTGCGCCAATCCAATCAACACTGCATCTTCTTCTTTTGCCCTGTTTCTAGCATCAATTTCAGCCTGTTCGATGGCATTAATTAATGAACGCTCTTCTTGCTGAAGTTGGCTGACCATCGCAGTGTCTGACTTAATCTGTTGATCTAATTGTTTTAGCTTCTGATGACGTGACGTTTGTTGTTGTCTTAGTTGACTACTCTGTTGCTGTTGAGTCACCAAAAAAAGCTCCAAACGCTGAGTCTTAGCTTCTAGCTTAATATTTAATTGTTCAACTTCAGTTACCAACAGTCTAAATTTGCCAATTTCTTGCTGACGGGCTTTGTTTAGATATTCGTAGTAAGTAACGGTTCGCTCAAATCGTTCCGCATCATCTTGGTTGAAAAACATTTTAGCAAAATCATAATTACCTGCCATAAAAGCAGACTTGAGCTGACCGGCCAACTGTTTTTGTTGCGTCTTAATAACGCTTAAAATTCTTTGTTTTTGGGCTTCGATCTCCACCTTTTCAGCGCCTGTCATTTTTAATAATTGGTCAG
>JBLHOI010000047.1:0-9832 GCA_047621375.1 Glaciecola sp. | reverse complement strand
TCATTTTTTTCCTTATTTCAATCCAGGCCTCCTTAGCATGCATTACCAGTATGAACCGCTTCTATTCCCAAGTGAGTGAATATTTTAATTTTATCGATGAAGGCCAAGGAGGTAGTTCGGTTACAACAGCAAATATGTATATACCCGTACTTTCAAAAAATAGCGATGAAGTGGATAAAATCTATTTGAACGCTTCTCGAATCCTATTTATTCAATGCAGAAAGGACCCTAAAAAAACCCATTTCTCTCTACTATCCACCATTCAAATTGAGAGCCAAGGTGCTAACCAGAGCCCAATCGATAACAAAAAATCGAATATCGAGCAATCGGACACCCTGCCCTACATATTTATAGACGAAGAATCACCAAAGATTAATAACCTAAATCAGCTCGAAAGCTCTAATCTAAAAATAGCCTACATCACCCCTCAAATAGCCAGAAGTCAAAAACAAATAGCAGTATATGAAATAGTTGAAGAAAAACGACTACTAATTCCATGGCCAAATAATCGACTAGCATCAACGGAAGTTATTAATGAAGGATTTGATTCAGACGACCTTTAGTCTTATAATTCATCGACGATAGATTCTAAACCCTTGTAAAACTACCCAGTTACTAGGTAAGAAATATGAATCCAAGCAAAAAAATTATGCGTCAACAGAACAAGGGGAAGTTGAAGAGCCGCTCGTGGTTTGAGTTTGGCGGGCGGCACGCACTTGAAAACCGGCTTGCAGATTTAAGCCCAGTTTTAAGCACCGTCGATCTTTCTTCACTCAACGCCGCCGACATAGGGGCTGCCGAAGGAGATATCACCCAATGGATTGCGCAACAATTCGCAACTGTAGAAGCCCACGAATATACGGATAAACTTTACTCGCAACTCGAGGAAAAATTTCGCGATACGGATCGGGTTAGCACACATCAAACGGATATCACCAAGAACCCACTTCAAGGATTTTATGATATTGTCTTTTTTTTGGGAGTACTACATTGTTTCACAAGTGAACCAATACGGCGGCGAGCAATGGAGCATTGCCTTGAGCATAGCAAGCACCTATGTATCACTCGGACCGCAATACGGGATTTTCGCCAACGTGATAATCGACGCATGGAACGAGCTCATCGCTATACGACTCTTCGCACTTTTCTTGATGCAACCTGCGACAAATTTGACATCTGCATAATAGATAATGGTTATCGAGGTGAGCAAGATCTCAGGTTAGGGGACTTGATCGTCTTCAGACGCCGAGACATACGCAATCCACTTCCTACTCTACATGAGCTTTTTGGGGCAACAGAAGGCTATATAGATCAGGAGGCTATCCAAGAATCGGTCATCAGCGATCCAACTGAACTTCCAACCATCCATTTAAGAGGTTAAATCAATCGTAGCCAGTTGCTATTAGCCAGTTAACTGCACGCTCGTCCATCATAAACTCAGATATACGGGCGGCATGCTCAGGCCTCCCCCATCTCCCAATCCATTTCGGTGTTATCGCATGCTGCACTTTTGACTGCCTAACTTTACTACTGTCCCGTGTAGTGCTGACGACCTGGTAATTCTCTAATATATCTTGGGTGAACTTAAGTTCAAGAAAATTGAAAATATTTCGGAAGACGCGCTCCGGGCATCGGACCATATCTTCATAGGGAATGATGAGATGTTTGTATTTAGTAAGGTCAAATTCGTACACGGAGTCTAATGTTTCGACGTATCTATCAATCGAGCAGTGATATGTATCTCCGCCATCCAGCACCGATGTAACAACGTCTCGACCATCGCGAATTAAACTAATAAAGTATAATTCTGGATCTTCTTCCGCTAACCAATGATATGAAAAGCAATTCCTAGGAGTTTTTTCTGCCCAAACATCCTTTTTAACACCAACTTTCTCTGAATATTTCTTCATGATTTCGTCAAACGCTTTTACTGAATTCTGCTCACCATGGATAATGCGACTTAGTTCAGCAACGCCTAGATCAAGGGTGCGGTCTACACGCTCCACGACTCTTCTCAAGCGTGCTTTCTGCGCAACCAAAGGTCGGCGAAAAAACCCTGTTTCTGGGCCAGAAATAACGTCTGGCGAGGAATCTAGAATATACCTTAACAAGGTCGTTCCGGCTCTAGGCAACCCACCAATAATAATTCGTTTCTTGAACATGACATAACCAAAAATGTTTTCGAGGCCATTTTACTGGCATTGAGTTCATTGTTCAAAAAAGTGCAGCCATATTGCTAACAATAAAATACACCCATTCAAACATACTACTAATCACCTAATCTTTTGCTCAGAACCAGATTCTCGAGATGGCAAGCATAAAGCAGCCAGGAAAAACAACACGTCACCGGCAACCGTAACCACTCGGGATAGTAAAACAGCTAGGAGCAAATCTGACTCGAGAACAAGCCCTTTCAATAAAAATAGTAACACTAGCTCACGCACACCAATCCCAGCTGGGGCGCCTGGTGTAACCAAGCCTGCTAACCACGCTATGACAAATGCTCCGCATAAAAGAAACTGGAGCCTTTATTTTTATTTATCGCCTCTTCAAAAATCCCACCATATCGGATGGGTCAGTATCCCAATAACCTCCCCAACAGATTCATCATTTCTACCAAAAGGCCTTCTACCTTTTGCGGGTTGCCTCGTTCGCTGGTTCCCACCAGAATCGGTATGGTAAATATCTCTTTTCACGTCATAACCTTCATAGTCCAAAGCAAAATCAAACATCGAGTACTTACCCAATTCGATTTCTCTTTTAACTTGTCCTTCTTCATGAGAAAGCGTTCGAGGGCCTCCAAAACGATCATCACAACATTCCGTAAACAACTCCCAATTCCTGAAATTATAATCCCGACAAAGTGCATCTCCATGAGTAGACGTACCGGTCACCGGTATTCCCAGTTCTTCACGGAAAAAAGATAACTCTGCTTTAAGAACTTCTACTGGATCAATACCCTCTTTGAGAGCGGTAACCACTAAATTGTTGTGTAAATTAATTTCGTGACCCAACTCATGCAAGCGAGTTGCACACTCAACAAGTTCATCACTATGCCGATATATACCATCCTCAAGAGGACCATAGTACCAAGCAGTGTGAAGTAGACAGTAAGTGGATTTTAGACCTCTTTCCGCTTCCCACTCGGCCATTTTTATAGCGGTTCGATTATCATGATCAACATCATGCCTAATAAGTAAAAAATTCTTGTCCCCATTGTTAGTCAACCGCACATAGTCGGCATAAGTGATATTTTCATGCGTATTAATGTAGGGTGCCAAAAGTGCAGTGTAGTCAGAAGCATTGAATTTTTTACGCTTGTTTATACGATTCAAATTTGAAGCTATAAACTTATCTTCAAACTTATAATATTCTTTTCTAGGCTCTTCCAGACGAGAGAAATACTTCTTGATAAAGTTCACGCAATAACCTCAATAGTTATATTTACTCATCAGGTTCCCACAGATATTTTCTATCGTCTGTTGTTCTTCTGATGATATTGATCCTTTCCAACTATGAATACTACTAGTGAAAAAGTTCTGGCTTAATTGATCAGCATTAGGATGACCAGCAGAATGCACAGTGGCGTTTGACTTATAAAACTCAAAAACACTTTCCTCTACATCGAGCGGTAGCAATTTAAACATATGGTTTATAGAGTCTTTGGGCGTAGTCACTAAGTCTTCATAGCGTATCAGTAGAGCTTTATTGGGGAATTCCTTAGAAAAAACTTCGAACTTTTCCAGATAAGTGTTCCATGCCTTGCACACTTCTTCGACTGTGCGCTTGAACTCCCTTTTAACATGAGAGGTCCATACATCCCTCGGATCTCGCAGCGTATAAACAAAATAACTATTAGGAAATAGTTTATGTGCTATTTGATAAGAAGCATTATTAAGTTTAAATCCTCTAAAACTCGTCGATTCTTGCTTAGATTTTTGAGCCACCACTTCATAAGAAATCTTAAACCGTTCCTCCAAAGAAGATGTTTTTTTAAACCCACTTTCGAATAACAGCCCAAGAATATCCAAATAGCCTTCGTAGCTTATCCCGCTTCTTGCCACCCTAACGGCAAACATACCTTCTGCATTCAGACCTTTTTTTCGCAGACCTTTGCCTAGTTTTACTAAATCGATTTCCCCTAGTTCATTTGCGACTGCCTTTATATTTTCTTTCAAAACTAATGGCTCAGGAAGTTCAGCTGGCAATAGCTCATAACCTAGCGAAATCTGACTATGAGAATCTAACACTGTAGTTAGCAATGTTGTTCCCGATCGAGACATGCCGCACGGAAAGATTATTTTTTCTTCTGAAATGACTTTTTCAAACACTAATTTTATCTCTAAAAACTCTTATAAAAACCAGGAATAACATTCATTGCTACTACTAATACCTATGAAATGCTAATTCAATTTCATTAACTGCTAAAAGACGCTGCCGTTCCTGAATCGGCAAATAGAGTGACAGGTTAAAAAAACTAGCATTAGCCATCGACGCAAACGTGAAGCGTTTTGTATGTTCTCCAGGTTCCAAACCACCCAGGCTACGTTTGTATACCTGACGCCGATTCTCATCGTAATATAGGCAAAAGGCATGCACCTTAACTGCCTCAGGTACCCAGGTATTCAAGCTCAAGGTATAATAGCCGCCCGATTTTAAAGGCCAACCTGAGCCTTTCCCTAATTTCGACCACGAACCACCATTCAATAATATATAGGAATGCGCTTCGGGCTTTATCGAATTATAGACCTGCTTTCTAGCTCCACTGCTCAATTGAAGATTGCTTGTAAAGGCCCTATCAGTTATTAAGTTGATTTTGGCGGTGCGAAATATTTTTTTGGAACGTTCACTAACCATTAGACGACCGATGAATCTTTGCGACCAAGTCACAAGCCGGTCCAAAAAATTAGACATGGATATCTTGTAACCCAATCGTCCCATAAACATGGACAAGTGGTTTTCAAATATTTCTTTTTGGGAATGGTCCCAATAATCATGGTTTGGGAAGCTGTTTAAGTTATTCTCATTAATTTTCTCCCCCATTAACACTCGGGAAAGATGAGGATAAAAAGCAATGCCTAATTCGTTTAGTTTTCTATTCAGATAGATTGCGTCAGTTGTTGCATTCTCCAGCTTGATACGCGAAGCCGTTTCATTTATTAATGTACCTGTCAACGACTTAACATAAATGCAGCACTTTTCGAAGGGTGAACATTCTTCCCAGTTACTCACAGGGTATAGCGGGTGAGAAGTATCGTAGGGGGTGTCATACCAACCACGGTTCATGACGGATCTAACCACGTCAGTCAAATTTCTATGTAAATGTATTATTCTGGCGTCAGGGAATATCTTCTTTAAGTCCTTAACAATCAGCGGTAGGTATACATTTACTTCAGCAAAGTCACTTTCTTGGTGGTCAACGAGTTTGCGGGTGTGCTTTAAACCTGCTGCAATCTTTACATCATCAGCTAGGAGCTCGTGCAGTCTATCGCCAGTCATTTTTTCTGAAACTATTTGACGATTGTCGTTGTCACCGTAATGATTAAGGGTGTATTCATGGCTAGCAGTACAGGAGCTAGCTTGATCAAGCATTGTTGCTAGCCACTTGCTTCCTGACCGAGCTGTCGACAAAAAGAAATAGATCTTTCGCGGTGCTCGCCAATGGATTGGGTGCATCAGTATTTGCACCCGCTTATTTTTTAAGTTCTTATTTAATGGATTAGGGGAACGCTTCCAGCTGCCGCCACTATCGCTATAATACTCGTCATATTCAAGATGAGATGCCTCATAAGCTAGGCCCATCTCTTCTTGGGTTGTATTCCAAAGTTTCAGCACATCGCCGTTTGGACGAAACAGTTGATCAACAGGCGGGCCTACTCTTTTTCGATCATCCGGTTCAAATACACCTTCTGCGTTTAACTGGACTTCCCTTTCTAAAAAACCCGCTCCCTTTAAATCTTTAAATAGCCAGTAATTGATAAAGTGGTTATTATAACAACTGCGATCACCATGAGCGGATGTGCCTGATACTTTAATACCTGCTTCGCGAAAGTAAAGGAGTTGTTTTTTTAAATCACTATATGGATCGTCGCCACATTCAAACCATCGTGTAATCGAGTTTAAGTGAATACCAACTTCATGACCAAACTCTTGAATTTGATAGCATTTTTCTAATATGCGGGGGTCGCTAAAATATTGCGCTGTATCTAGAATAAAATAAGTGGCTTTTATTCCTTTGCTTGACTCCCAATAGGCCATCTCCAACGCAACGTCAATACTATGATCTATATCATGCCTCAAGGCGATCGCATTATTCGTCGTATTCGAATACTCGGATAGGGTTAATGTCTCCTCAAAATGTGCTAGATAATCGAAGTATTCAATCTTTATCGACATGGGTGTCAGACTGCCTTTGCAGTTTTATAGGCTGGCTGAGCGTTGAATAGCATTTGATACGAATTCGTTAACGCTACAACTTCTTTTTCGAAACAGTTCGTATTCCTTATGCTGTCAATTTTACTCAGTACTTTTTCTCGAAAATTGCTGTTTTCTATTTCATTAATCGCTTCAATTAGTGATTCAACGGAATCGGTTTCAAAAACTAAGCCCAAGTCATTCGCTATAATGAACCGCTCCATATCAGGGAGATTTGAAGCCACAATAGGTAGACCGGCAAACGCGGCCTCAAATAGTTTATTGGGCATACAGTATCGATAGCTCAGACAAACATCTCTGATCGGTATGACAGCTACGTCCCCTTGCGAGGCTAAGCTGATAAGCTCTGCCGGCGGAACCTTAGCATGCATATGGAACCTGTCTTGCACTTCAAGATCACAAGCTAGGGACTCTAGTTCGAGCTTAACAGCCTCGTTCCATGGGCCAATAGTTACCAAGGCATAATGCGGCAGATGCTGGAGCGCTTTTAATATTAACTCAACACCCCGGTTAATAGTCACTGACCCAGTATAGATTAGCAGCTTAGTGTCGGTTGCTATATCCAAATCGCTACGGAGATTTTCATCAGTTTCTACTAATCCAGATAACAACGGCGTGTTTCTCAACAACGGTACTTTTTTTAGGCTGTAGGTCTTCGCTATTTCTCGAGCACAGCCTTCCGAAACTGCGAATACAACATCCGCGTTACGAATATAACGTTTTTCATAATCACATCTGACAACATTACTTTTTATAGACCAATTATTATTTCTATGAAGTTCGAGCTCATGGGAGTCGTAAACTAATTTTGAGCCCAGACTTTTTGCAACAATAGAGCACGATTCTAACATCCATAATTCGTGGGCATGATATAACCCACCATTGAGAGCTACAAGCTTGTCATGAAATGCCGAAAGGTAGAGTCCTTGTAAATACCGAACTCCATGATGCGAAAACTCTGGCCTTAAATATTTCTTCGGTATGCTTAACCCTTTTTGTAAGATCTTATTAACAAACTTCATTCCAAAAGATGCCAATTTTTTAACTTTCTTCATTAGCAAGTCAACGAATTTGGGGAAACTTCTTGGTTCATTTAATAAGTCTGAAATTATTTGATTCGTCCTTCTAACCTTTCCTATTAACAAGTCAACACGCTTGAAAATCTTTCTTGGTTCGTTAAATATCACTTTAGCAATACGCCCCGTCATTATTAACAATAAAATCAAAAACAGGATTGGTAAAGCAAAAAAAACTATGGAATAAAAGATAGCCTTTAACAATAACACGCCAGCTAAAGCAGAAATACCGAAAAGATATTGCAATAAATTCAATAGATAATGTAAAGGCTTGGTGTCCTCTAAGCCAGAACCAGACCGATCTAACGTCGGAAATTCTTGACGGTTTCTTGCTTTTCGCAAACACTGCTTTATGAAAACATATGAATTCGGCGAGAACCCTGCAATAAAGGCACTAAATCCTAGCTTTAACTTAACCCGATGGTAAGTTACCCCATTTACGCGCTCTTTTTGAACGTAGCCAGGTTTAAGCACACCAACCACATGACAGTCATAACCAGCTTTAGCTATCATTTCAGCCGACTTTACTACACGGAAATCGTTGCTAGCCGGATTATTGACCGCCATTACGACTACATTAGATAAGTTATTATTTTCCACGGTTTCTAACAAATAGACTTAATAGTATTTGCAACTTCTGAAATGTGTTTTTCAGTTAAATAAGGGTGCATTGGCAAGCTAAACACTTCTTCCTGCACTTTATCCGTAATCTTTAAACTAACCTTGCCCGACTCCTTATCTTTAAACGCACCCGAATGATGAATGCCAACTGGATAATAGATTGCCGAAGGAATGTTTTTAATTTTAAGCCCTGCCAATATTGTTTCTCTTGGTAAAGTCCTATGGCGAACGGTGTATTGTGCCCATGAACTTACATTACCCTCGCTGACCAATGGCACGATGCATTGATCTGATAAAACTTCGCTGTAAGCATTTGCGACTGCATTCCTCAGCTCCACTTCTTCGGGGAAAATGGAAAACTTCCCTAGTAAGATAGCTGCCTGAATTGTGTCGAGCCGGCTATTTAATCCGACTCGAATATTGTCATATTTATCTACACCCTTACCATGAATCCTGAGTGATTTGAGTAGGTTTGCAAGTTCATCGTCATTAGTAAATATCGCTCCTCCGTCACCATAACAACCCAATGGTTTAGCTGGGAAAAAACTGGTGGTAGCGACATTACCAAAACTACAAGCCTTTCGACCATGAATTTCGCCACCAAATCCTTGAGCGGCATCCTCGATTAGATAAAGATTGTTAGCCTTTGCGATACGCTCTATTTCAGGGTAATTAGCTGGTTGGCCAAACAAGTCAACGGCAATAATTGCTTTGGCTGAGCCCAAGTTTGAGTCTTGATGAGCAGCAATTGCCTGCTCGAGTTTTTGTGGACATAGGTTATAAGTTGCTTCGTCGATATCGACAAAAACAGCCGTAGCACCGACTAGAGCGATGACTTCGGCAGTGGCAAAAAATGTAAACGAAGGTGCGAAAACCAAGTCTCCTGGACCAATACCCTTGGCCATTAAGGCAAGCTGAAGTGCATCGGTTCCATTGGCGCAACTAATACAGTGCTTTACACCAACATAGTCGGCCAGCTTCTCCTCTAACTCATTGACTTCAGGGCCCATAATGTATTTGCCATGATCAAGTACTTTTTTTATAGCCGAATCAATGTGGGTTCGAATCTTTAATTGTTGGGCTGCCAGGTCAATAAATTGCATCAGTTAGTTACTTGTGTCAGTTGGTTGTTTTCTAGCTTGTATACTGCTCCGGTGTGCTCACACTTTGTCTCGGCATCACCCGTTAGCGGTAAGTTTAGCCGCTCACCATACTCACTCATCCATCCAATCTGTTTGCCCGGTACGCCGGCTATTAATGCGTAAGCCAATACATCTCTATTAATTACTGCTCCAGCGGCAACAAAGGCGTATTCACCAATCGATACCCCGCAGACAACAGTACAATTTGCACCTAGAGTCGCCCCTTTTTTTACAGTTGTTTCTCTATATTCGGATTTTCGTGATACAGCGGACCGAGGGTTGTATACGTTTGTAAAGACCATACTTGGTCCACAAAAAACATCATCTTCCAATGTTACGTTATCGTATACCGAAACATTGTTTTGTATTTTAACGTTGTTGCCTATTACAACATCATTGCCGACGAAAACATTTTGCCCAAATGAACAGTCTGTTCCTATTTTCGCACCCGAACTTATATGAACCCAGTGCCAAATTCGGCAGCGGTCTCCTAAGACTGCACCGTCGTCTACAATTGCAGTTTCGTGCACAGAATAATTTAACTGAGTGGGCATACTC
>JBLHOI010000046.1:0-9859 GCA_047621375.1 Glaciecola sp. | reverse complement strand
TGATTGCCCATCACTTAATGTTACGTCTGGATGTAAATGCGGATGGTACCAAATGTTTTTTCGTGGCCTTTTCATTTTACCAGCCACCCAAAGTGCGAGCATAATATCAATAAAGTGGGCTAGTCGGCCTTTCACGCCTTTGTACCATTGTTTCTCATATCTGCAACTGACAATTTTACATCCAGTTATCTTTCTTAGATAATGAGCGCAACCAGCATGGTCAGGATGCATGTGAGTAACAATGACAACTTTCAGGTCGGTTAGTGGGCGCTTGAGTTCTTCGGTAAAAAAGGCACGTATGGTTTTATAATCGGCCCTAGAGCAGCCATCTAACAACATGCACTTATCGGGATACTCAACTAAAAATATATTTTGTATAAAGCCTTTTAAGACATGGACTTTCATCGTACAACACACTCGGCTTACTCATTAGACCAGCCTTATCTTACCGCTTTATTTTGCTACCCACTAATGTCTTTGGTGATGCATGTCCATTAGTGAGTGCCAGTTTTGCGACTAAATTATTTCTTTTTCTTTGCAGAGGATAATTCGACAATTTCGGCTGATTCGACTTCAAGAATTCCGTCCAATTCACCACCTTTCATGATTTTCATTACAGACTCTTTGTTTTTAGATAGTAAAATACCTAATTCTTCAGAGATTGCTTCATCGAGTACAATGCCTTTTGCT
The DNA here is from genome assembly GCA_047621375.1 of Glaciecola sp. Classification (GTDB taxonomy): domain Bacteria; phylum Pseudomonadota; class Gammaproteobacteria; order Enterobacterales; family Alteromonadaceae; genus Glaciecola. Next base: position 9,169 of record JBLHOI010000046.1, on the reverse strand, counting down.
GTTAAATAAGCGCTAAGATTGTCGGCAACCTCTAACATTTTATCGTATTTATCTGCCTCTTTTTTATCGGTTGTTACCAATTTTTCGACTCCTTTATGCTGAACCACATACTGAGTAATAACTGCCATATAGGCCTCCATGATTTTTTAATAAATAATACTGTCGCTTACACTATACATTAATAACTGTATAAATAAACAGTTTATTGGTTGTGTTGCTGACTCAAATGAGATCAGCATTTTTTTTATAAATACAGGTGAACTACCACGTAGTTTGCACAGAAAAAGTGATAACATATTAATTGATTTTTATTAATTTCTAACATGTTTAAATTAGATGCTCGGAGACTTATTCTTAGGTTTAATCTGTTAGTAAAACACTTTATGGGAGTTGCCTATCAAATTTCAGTTTACTCAGGTTAAAGGTATTATTTTTGATTTGGATGACACGCTAGTTCAGACAAGCCTAGATTTTGCGGCAATAAAACGTGATATAGGTTGCCCTGAGCAAGCAGATATCCTTACATTTATTGACAATTTATCTTGCTCTAAAAAACAAGATGAGGCCAGTAAAATAGTTATTCAACACGAACTACATGATGCGCAAACGTCAGTTTGGTTGCCGGGTGCTCAGGATTTTGTCGAGGTAGCCAGGCAACACGCGCTGCCTCTTGCCATTGTCACACGAAATTGCAGAGAAGCGACAGAGATTAAACTGAATAGAAACAATATTGGGATCGACTTCGTTATTACTCGTGAAGACGCCCCTGCTAAACCCGATCCGACAGCGTTATTAAGTATCGCAAACGAGTGGCAAATTAAGACAAATGAAATTGCCTATTTGGGTGATTACATATATGACATTCAAGCCGCCCACAACGCCGACATGCAAGCTTGGTTATACAAGTACCAAGCGAACGTCAGTGACTATAAAACCTGTTTGTCTTACGTTGCCAAAATTTAAGTTAGAGGTGATGTGTAAAAACAATTTTAGGATAGTTTCAGCGTAAACTGTCATCTAGATTTAAACCGGTACTCAAACCTGTATTTGCGTTTGCTCCCAAATCTAAAAAGGCGAGCTATCGCGGTATAATCATGTTATTGATCATATACACTCCTTGTGATCAGTTGTTTATAACGTTGTAAGTTGGCAATATGTCTTAAGGATGAAGCTAATCGCTAGTGCAGGGAGTTGTTATGTTGACAGGACAGATCAATCACTCAAATGTGTATATCTATTCAATTATAGGCATTTTCATCGTTAGCCTTGGCTTGTTGTCATTCGCCATTATGCTTTATGTAGCTCATAAAAAGCTGCTGTTAAAACATGAATCCCTTGGTATAGAATTTGATAATCTCAACAATCGTAAAAAAGAGATATTAGAGACTCTCAACTTTCAGCAACTTAGCGTCACCAATATAGGTGCAACTATTCAGACGGTTATTAGAGAAGAGTTTGAACAACAAAATAAGTCAGTATTTTACGGTAATAAAGATGGAGAGCGCAGGGAGTTCAAGAAACATAATTGGCATAAAGTATCCGAATTGGCTGAGCGACTGGCTTACTTCACATTACGTAATCACAAAAGAAACGCGTTTTATATTGCAGTCAGTACTAAAGTGGTCTTTGCTGATAACGAAATGATGCTTAATTCGATCCTCAGTATGAAGACCCAGCAATTGGACCTTTTACAACAAGGCCACAGCATGCTGCATTTACCCAAAGGCACATTGGATAAAATACTTAGAGGCATACTCCTACACGCTTCAAAAATTGCAGATGCTAAAACAACAGTAAGCCTGCGCTGTGATAGTTGTGCTTCCCGCTTTAACTTTAGTGTGACAGCTTGGGGTGGTGGAATAAGTAGTCAAGAAATTCATAATATTAATTTATCTGGCCGCACTAATCCGCGTTTCCATAGTGCGAAACGAGCACAAGATAACGAAGGAGACCTAAATTTAGCAAGTATTTATCGACTTATTACACAGTTCGGTGGCTCAGTGAAACTGGTCTGTGCTCTCAATTATTCCACTGTTATTTACGTCTCAATGCCAGCAACCTTCGAGGCTTTTCCTCTCTATCATGATCACAATGCGTCTGCAGTGGCCCCCATTGAATTAGCGAATAATATGACGGTGCCTGTTAGTCTAAATTTGGCTGAACGTGGTAAACAGAAAGTCCTGATTATCGATCAAAATGATACTAGTCAAATGATAGTGCACCGGGCATTGCAATCAAATTATCAATGTTTTGTGTGCGCAGCACCGTTGAAATCGATGCAACTAATACAGGACTTACAGCCTGCGGTTATTTTGTTGGACCAAATTCTGCCGGACATGGATCCTTTGGAGCTACTAACGCTTCTGAGAGGAAATCCACAGACCGACAACATACCAATAGTGATTAGCTGCGGTATTGCTGCTCATAGTTTCAGGTTATCCGCTCTGCGCTTGGGTGCTAATTGCATTATAGAGAAACCGCTACGGCCAACTGAATTGCAATTGACCGTTGCTGCTTTAATCGAGCAACAACGGCGAGTTGTCGAAGAGATAGGTGAAAAGTTATCTGAATATCATCGACATCAACTTGCTGTTCCTAAAGCCGCAACCTTTGATAACCAAAAAGATAAAAGTTTCATTATCCATTTCAATAAAGTCATGGACGATAATTTTGCAAATGAAGAATTTACCCGCGAAATTGCAGCCCGGCATATGAGTGTGTGCTTGCGAACCTTAAATAGAAGATTAAATGAATATTATGCACATAACTTCAAAGAACATTTGAAAAAATATAGATTAGAGAAAGCCATAAATCTGCTGAACAAAGGCTTCAGCATTAATCAAGCTTCCTTTAAAGTAGGATTTAGTTCAGCTTCATATTTTAGTACTTGTTTCAAAGCAGAGTATGGTTTTGCGCCATCGAGATTGGTGGCGCAATTTACATCGGTAGCAAAGTAAGCTAATGACCACCTAATATTTGAACTTGAGCAATATCCGTGTCGCCTTTCAATACTTTCAAAATAGCGTCTTGAGTTAAAGTTCTCATTCCATCCTTTGCTGCTTGCGCTTTCATCTCTGGAACCGAAGCCTCTTTGTAAACCAAGCTCCTTAATTCAGTCGACATGCCAAGTAATTCGTGAACACCCGTTCTGCCTTTATAACCTGTACCACCGCAGGTATCGCACCCAGCACCTCGATTTAGATCGATATCAGCGTTAAAGTCTATTTCTAATTCACGTATATAACTCTCACCATATTGGCGTCGAATAAATGCTTTGTCATCGTCGCTTGCTTTGTAGGTTTCTTTGCAATCAGGGCAAATCGTTCTGATTAGGCGTTGCGCTAAAATACCAACACACGCGTCGGCAAAATTGACTGGGTCTAAGCCCAAATCAAGTAGTCGCGTAATAGTTTCAGGTGCTGAGTTTGTATGTAGTGTTGACAACACCAAGTGACCGGTCAGTGACGCTTCGATACCAGCATGCGCGGTCTCTTTATCACGCATCTCTCCGATTAGTATGATATCGGGGTCTGCACGCAAGAATGCTCTGAGGGCATTGGCAAACGTAAAGCCAATTTTAGGGACAACTTGAACTTGTTGCAATCCTGGTTGTGTGATCTCGACAGGATCCTCTGCGGTCCAGATCTTTTTATCGGGTGTGTTCAGGTAGCCTAATATGGCATGCAGGGTGGTTGTTTTTCCAGAACCTGTAGGGCCTACAACGAGAAGGATACCATGCGGGTTTTTAATCATTTGCTTCAACATGTCCATGTTACCCGGAGACAAATTCATCTTGCCAATGGGCATTGCTCCGCCCGTTGCCAATATGCGCATTACAACACCTTCCCCTGCAACGGTGGGAATTGTAGCGACCCGCACTTCAACGGGTTGCCCCGACATTTTAAAGGTTAATTTACCATCTTGGGGAACGCGTTTTTCTGCGATATTCATGCTTGCCATGATTTTTATTCGCGCAATCACGGCATTGTGGTGTGATGCTGGTACCTGATTAATATCACGAATAACACCATCAACACGCATCCTCACGCGAGTAGGCGCGCCTTTTTCAGGGTCAACGTGAATATCAGACGCATTTAACCTTTTGGCATCGTGTAATACTCGACTGACTAGTCTAACTACCGCAGGAGCGTCATCTGCGAGATCATCACCCAGATCCTCTATTTCTTCACCAGTAGTACTTATTTCATCTAGAATTTCGTCTAAATCGCCAGTTCCAGAACCACCTGCGTTAGCGCCTAGGTATTGCAAAATATGGGTTGGAAGACTAACCGCAATTTCATAACTGTCGATACCCAATGCACTTTCGATTTCCATTAATAACGTCGCGTTATTTGGTTCCGCCATCAACACAATAGGGTTGTCATTCGCGTCCGATATCACGGCCACATGATTTCGTTTCAAATAAGATAAGTTGAGTCTGCTTTCACTTTGATACAAGTGATACTTGTCAGGCAGATAGCTGATATAAGGCACTTGATAGTGCACAGAGATAGCATTACCGATTTCATCTTCGGCAATACGGTATTCTGACATAAGACGTTGGATAACTTGTTTAGTTGTTGCTTGATTTTCAGAAAGCTCGTCGATAGTTTTCTGTGAAGTAAGTCCTCTATGTATCAAATATTCAAATTGATGTTTTGTACCGCCCAACTCATAACGAAACTTGTCACCTAATATTTGTGCAACTTTGACCGCAATTTCAATGTCTTTTTCGTTGAATGGAGAGTCAGTTTTGTTGATTATTTGCATAACTCCCATTAACACATCTGCATTAATGACGGGAACGCACAATATATTTTGGGTCCTGAAAGTACCCGATTTATCGAATTGTCCTGCAAATCTGAGTCTTGGGTGCACTGACGCTAGTTGTTCAGCGTTATATGGATCATCGATAACAAGTGGGATCTGCGCTAAAGCGACGTAGCCGGCAATAGAAAGAGGGCTTATGGGCACTTTAATCTGCTGCGTTTCCTTGCCTGTTTTAAAGCGAGCGACGAGGTCTTGATGTTGACGTCTGCGTTGAAACAAGCTCATACGTTGAGCGCCAAAAATCTGCAGTATGATAGGTTCAACCTGTGTATAGGCATCCATCAGTGTCGGATGTGCGTCTAGCTGAGCTCGAAGGTTGTCTATGGCTGGTTTGTGCACCGAACTTTCAATCATATAAAATCTTTTTTCTTTATTGAATCGGTATCATAGAATAATACCGCCTGCAGACCCAGACTAAATTTGAATACATACGTATACCTAAGCTATCGGTATCGCAAAGAAAAATCGTCGAATTTTCTTAAATTTAAGCAAATTAGTCGCACTTTTGAGCAATTGGCGCCCACTATAATCAATATAAAGAATGAATTGTAGACGACTAGTAGGACAGTCTCTTCATTTAAACGAGCCGACGTCATCTAAAAAAGAGACGTCATCTGATAAAGAGACGTCATCTGATAAAGAGACGTCATCTGATAAAGAGACGTCATCTGATAAAGAGACGTCATCTGATAAAGAGACGTCATCTAATAAAGAGACGTCATCTAATAAAAAGCCATCATTGGTTAAATATAAGAGCAAACATTATATGTCTTATAAACCATTATGGTATTGCACATTAGTTGATTGTGGCACTAGTGTGTTTAGATTAACTTCGACAGTCTGGTTACCGCTCAAGAGTTGCTCAAATTGCTCAATAAGCTGAATTTTGTCTGGAGAACTTTTATCACCTGCGCCTATGTTAGTTAAGTCAATCATGAAACTATCAAACATAGGTGCTAGATCGTTAATAATTTCCATATTCATAAACTGGTCTTGATTATAAATACTTGGGTAGCCCGCTTTTTGCTTGTCGATGGCAAATGAATCGCCCTTCAGATTAGTGATGCTGGTAGATTTGTCACAAGACAGCATGCATCCATTGTCGATACGCGGTTTCTCGCAGCCAACACTTTGTTGGAAGAAACATTGGCGACTTGTCATCAATAAAATCGGGTGATAAATGCTATACATCATTTTAAAGTTTTTTGGACGTGTAATAGTCTGAATTTGCTGTCTGTTAATTTCGTTAGAAATAAACGCACCACTGCAATTAAAGGTTTCTTGCATAGCTAAAAGTGCATACGAATTTGTGGTATTTAAAAATGGCCCTGCGATCCATTCAATGCCCAGCTCAAAAGCTCGGTGAGCGATGCCGGTGTTGTTAGTTACAATTAGTTTTGGTTTTACTTGCTCTAAAATAGTAAGAGCAACATCGTAATCTTTGCCAATTAAAACAGGTGGAAACCATGGGATCAACCGCGGATTATCGGCCAGAAAATCAACATAATCGGTGCAACCACGTTTATAAGCATCGGGTAATTTAAAGTAAATGTCAGCGTCGGTAACTTCGGCTAAATGAATGTCGCTTTGGTCACAAATTAACAGCGACAACTTAGGTGAACTATCGAGGTCTGTTTTTGGATTGTTCTCAAGCTTTGGTAACACTACTTCTGGCAGTATTTGCGCACCGTCGTTTAATATAAGGGCTAATTCGTTTTTAAGTGCAGTAAGTGAACTAAAGACTAAACTCATATTTGGTGCCACAGCCTCAGCATCAATTGCGTTGAGTGTATAATGAGCGTTATTGAAGCTTTTAAAGCGCTTTTCAAGCGCCGCGATATCAATGTTCGCCTCCTTACTACTAATTAATAATTGGTTTGACTGTACAGTTATTGTTCGCGCATTAATGGGAGAACCAGGTAATAGTCCGTCTTCTTTAATAACGGCGATTATCGTTAACGGTAAACCTACCTCGCCACTAAAGTGCAAACTTAATGACCCTTTTTCAATGCTTAAGTGTTTTATTTTGTCAAAAACAGTTGCGTTAATTTCGTCTCTCTCTTGCTGAAGCTCTTGTTTTGCATCATAGATTTGTACCACGGATATTGCATTTTTTGCTGCTAATACGTGGTTAGTTGAATTATCCCGCGGGTTTTCAATAAACATCGATTGATTTAAGTCGCCGCGCAAAAACGCATTGGTTAAATCACGATTAAAGACTTTATACAGTCGTTCACCGTCTTGTGTTAATTCACCCGTTTCTAAATACCCATCAATTTGTTTACGGAAACTATCCACTACAGTATGCACATAACTAGCCCCTTTAATTCGTCCTTCAATTTTGAATGAATGAACGCCAGCATCAACTAATGCGGGTAGGTCGAAAAAGGCTGAATTGTCTTTAATGTTGAGTGGGAAATTGTTGCCGGTCTCCGTTGTTTCATATTCTTCTCTGCACGCTTGGCTGCAACGACCACGGTTTCCTGAATTACCCACACTGGCAGAACTTGAATAACATAAACCGGAGAATGCAACACAGAGTGAGCCGTGAACAAAGACTTCAGTTAGTATATCTTGCTGCGTTGCTACGGCCGTCATCTCGGAAATTTCACGTAGGTTCAATTCTCTTGATAAATTAATACGTGACGCCCCTAATTTCTTGAGAAAAGGGATTTGGCCAATATTGTGAGTGGTCATTTGGGTTGATGCGTGAATGTCTAAGGTCGGAAAATATTTTCTAATTAAATAGAACATACCAATATCTTGAACAATGACACCGTCTAGCGTTGTGTTAGCCAGCTTGCCTAACAATTTAGCCATGGTTTTGAATTCACGTTCTAAAATGACAATATTTAAGGTCAAAAATATTTCACAATCATATTGATGGGCTAAACGAATAACGCCCACGAGTTCATCAAATGAGATATTGGAAGCACGGTTGCGCGCATTAAAACTATCTAAACCACAATAAACGGCATCAGCACCGGCGATAATTGCGGCTTTAATTGCGTCGACATCGCCACCGGGCGCTAATAATTCAATATTTGAACTCATCTTTATCACTTATAACCAATATTACGCTGCATTATCTTTGCAGGGATCTTACCTGTATATTTGCGCTCTTTATACCGATAAAGTGAGTTGATGTTAGAATATTACGATTAAGCAGTAATATCGGTAAAAATTAAACCTAACACGAGGATAATGTAAATGACCTTACCTATTTTATATTCCCTTCGACACTGTCCCTTTGCGATGCGCGCTAGGCTAGCAATCTTTAAGTCAAAAGAAGCGGTTGAATTGCGAGACGTTAAGCTTACTAATAAACCAGTGGCGATGCTGAACGCTTCTCCAAAAGGCACTGTGCCTATTCTAGTTGTAGCGCCTTCACACGTTATAGATGAAAGTCTTGATGTGATGTTATGGATCTTGGGTAAAAGTGACCCTGATAATTTATTGCGTAATCTGCCTGATTTATTAGCATTTATTAATGTATATGATAGTGAATTCAAACCCTGTATAGAGCGTTATAAAGCGGCTAAACGCTATCATGAAGCTAACTTAAACGAGTGTAGACAGGCTTGCGAAGTGTATATACAAGATTTAGAAAAACGTTTGAGTGAACATGCTTATATTTTTGGCAATCAGGAAAGCCTAGCAGACATCGCAATACTCCCCTTTATCCGCCAATTTGCGAAAGTCGAACGTCAGTGGTACGTGCAGTCCTCTTATGTAAACGTCAAACGGTGGCTAAATACCTACTTACAAAGCAGTATGTTTAATAAAGTAATGGCGCAATACTCACTATGGGAAGAGGGAAGTGATGTTGTCGTATTTGGCGGGGACTAGTTATCACCAGTATAGTATTTGACTTTTAAAGCAATCAGCAGAGTACTTTAAGAAGGGATGCTTTGCACTGAATAAGAGCCACTTAATACGGGTGATGCAGACCACTGATAAACAAGATGCGGTTAAAAAAATTAATAAAAAAAGGGCCGCTAAAAGCGGCCCTTTTCATTTTATAGTTACCAATAACTATTTACTGGAAAGAATACTTCACACGTAAGAAGTAACCTTGTCCAAACATACGGTAAGTTGACGGATCAGTTTTTCCGTTAAAACCAACATCGATGAACGGAGGAGCTTCATCAGTAATGTTAGTGATACCAGCAGTAATAGTTACGCTTTCGTCATAAGTATAGTTAGCGACGATATCAGAGTAAAACTGTGATGGAATTTGCTGTACATAGTCTAAACCAAATGCATTCGCGCCTTCCAACCCACTGATATATTCACCTAAGTAACTTACAGACCATTCGTCCATTGTCCACTGAAGACT
>JBLHOI010000045.1:0-9955 GCA_047621375.1 Glaciecola sp. | reverse complement strand
CGTGGTTGAGTATCCGGTTGCGCTAATGCAAGGTCGTTTTTATTTGCCTTAACGCTATTACGTAAAAACACGCTAGCATGTTCACCAAAAAACGAATCTTTCGAATCAGCAGCACTCATAGTCGCTTGAGTGAGAGATTCTTCATAGTCGTTTAAATGAGTTGCCAGAGCCGCTGTTTTATTTTGAATGTCGGTTAACGCTTGTCTTGAAATATCTAGGTGCTGGCGAGCCTGTATTGCTAACATCGCTTTAAGTTCAGCTTCATTGTGGTCAACTTTACTCTCAGAATTTGATTGCATATTTTTAACGATGATGAAGGCTGTAATGCCACCTATGATGAGCCCGATGACGATGCCTGTGATTAGTGTGCTGATTTCCATGTTGTTTCCAAAATGAGGATTGCTTGATATAAATGATCAGCTATTCATCGATTCCATGCAAGCGCTTATTCGTATTATATTGTGATAAGACGGTCGTCGTGATTTTCAACTCAGTCTAAGGGCTGTATACTCACTATGAAATCAATTGCCCATGTTTTCACGTAACGACAGAACTAACTTTTTTACACTATGATATTTAATGTAGGCTGTTGAGTCTATTTTCAACCCATACGAAATGATTTTTGGAACTTTAATGACCCCTTGGGAAAAATATCAAGATGATTTGTCGCTTATTGATTTTCAATACGATGCGGCTCAAGAAAATGCAGTCAATGAGTTGCAACGCTTATATGATGAGTTAACAAATCCTGAAAGAAAACCGTCTTGGCGATTAAAAATAAAGCAAGCCTTTGGTAAAGGAATGTCAAAGCCGAGTATTCAAGGAATTTATTTCTGGGGAGGTGTTGGGCGAGGCAAAACATACTTGGTTGATACATTTTACGAATGCTTGCCGTTTGAGAATAAAATGAGAGTGCATTTTCATCGTTTTATGCATCGAATTCATGAAGAGTTAACGTTGCTAAGTGGCAAAGAAGATCCATTGAAAATTATTGCAAAAAAATTATCGACCGAGGCAAAAGTTATCTGTTTTGATGAGTTTTTTGTGTCAGATATCACCGATGCGATGATTTTGGGTACTCTCATGGAAGAACTATTTAGCCACGGGATTGTATTAGTTGCGACCTCCAATATCATCCCTGATAGGCTCTATCATAATGGACTTCAACGTGCTCGATTTTTACCCGCTATTGAATTAATTAACCAAAACACACGTGTGGTGAACGTCGATAGTGGAGTCGACTATCGACTTAGAACACTCGAACGAGCTGAGATATATCACTATCCACTCGATGATGATGCAATCACTAATTTGCAGAGCTATTTTACTCAACTTGCTCCTGAGGAAGGTTATTCTGACGTTAATATCAATATCTCAGGCAGAGATATTGGAGCAATGCGAGAAGCTGACGGTGTGGTTATGTTTACATTTCGATCGATATGTGACGGGCCAAGAAGTCAATCTGATTATATTGAAATAAGCCGTTGTTACCACTCTGTTTTAGTTGCTAATGTTGAGCAGATGGGAGCTAGTTGCGACGACATAGCAAGACGTTTTATTGCTATGGTCGATGAATTTTACGAACGCAAAGTTAAATTAATTATGTCTGCCGAAGTGCCTATGGAAAACTTATATTCTGAAGGTCGTTTAAATTTTGAATTTCAACGGTGTTTAAGCCGATTGCAAGAAATGCAATCCAGAGAGTATTTGGCCTCGCAACATATAGCTTGATATTACATCTGCCAATTAAAGATGATGCGGGCGTGCGATTAAGTAGCAGAGCAATTATTCGAAAGAGCGATACAACGCTGACAGAGCAAGCGAAAAACAGTACAATCTTGCTTATTGAATTAAAGCGCAGTGCCGACATGGCGATGCGAATATATAAAATCCATAAAAAAGAGAAATAAAAATGGGTAGAAAGTTTGAAGTAAGAAAAATCTCCATGGCTAAAACGGCAGGAGCAAAAACCAAGGTTTATTCTCGTTACGGTAAAGAAATCTACGTTGTTGCCAAAAGTGGGGGTCCCGATCCAGATGCAAATTTGCAGCTTCGTCGACTTATCGAAAAATCAAAAAAAGACCAAGTACCAAGTCATGTTATTGAAAAAGCTATTGAAAAAGCGGTCGGTGGTGCTGGTGAAGATTTTGTACCTATGCGCTATGAAGGCTTTGGTCCTGGTGGTTGTATGGTTATTGTCGATTGCCTGTCTGATAACGCTAACCGAACAATTACGGATGTACGTAATTGTTTTACCAAAACTCATTGTAAAATTGGTGCGCAGAATTCGTCAGCATTTATGTTTGATCACTTTGCTATATTTTCGTTTAAAGGTGATGACGATGAAGTTGTGCTTGAGCCATTGATGGAAGCCGATGTTGACGTATCCGATGTTGAAGTTGAAGACGGTGTTGTTACTGTTTTCGTCCCCCACACTGAATTTTTTAAATGCAAAACCGCATTGAACGACGCATTTCCAGATTTGGAAATTGATGTTGAAGAAATTACGTGGGTACCACAAGACAGCAAAGACATTAGCGAAGAAGATCTGCCTATGTACGAAAAGTTTATGGATATGCTGAATGACTGTGATGACGTCCAAAACGTCTATCACAACGCTAACGTTTAGTTTATACTCGCGCTCGAGTTGGCCAGGCAATCGCCGCCTTATTCATATTTATATGTTTTAAGGGGGAGGAAAGTCCGGGCTCCACAGGGCAGGGTGCCAGATAACGTCTGGGCGGCGCAAGCCGACGACAAGTGCAGCAGAGAGGAGACCGCCAAGTGTTTACGCTTGGTAAGGGTGAAAGGGTGCGGTAAGAGCGCACCGCATCGCTGGTAACAGTGGATGGCAAGGTAAACTCCACCCGGAGCAAGACCAAATAGGTTCCCTTATGGCGCGGCCCGCGTTGGGAACGGGTAGGTTGCTTGAGCCAATGAGTGATCATTGGCCTAGACGAATGATTGTCCCAGACAAAACCCGGCTTATCGGCCAACTCGCTTATTAAATGAAGCCCTTGCAGCAATGCGGGGGCTCTTTACTTTCTAAATACTATCGCGCAGTCGTCGAATTCTATCGAAGTGGTTGTTAAACCACAAACACAGTAAAAGTGCCTAATGCATTCTGAGCGCGTAGATTATCGTTTTCTAAAATGTCGACGAGTTCATTTTGTTCACCAATTAATGAATCAATTTTACCTACTTAGTAGCCAGCACCAATAGGTGGCGAAATAGTCATTATTACACCAGATTCGTCTTGCATAAAATAGGACGCAGAAGCCGGATTATTTGAGACACTCGCCATGTTTTTTTTAAAACTAATATTACCCGTTGTAATCGCAGTAGGAAAAGACTAAATAGTTTCTGGCACTTGCCTTATATAAGAGATCTTTAAAACAAACGGCCCTGGATTTTTGTCAGCAAGCATAAAGCCTATCTGTGCACTATCGGAAAAACGTAACGTTGGCGCATCGCGCACAAGCCGTCCTCTGAATTGAGGTGTAAAGTCGTTAATATTGAATCGTAAAGTTTGAATTTCGTCTTTTACGGTCATGAAGTTAGCAACATAAGCAATACCATCTTCATTTCGGTTTGTACGCAATCTGAACTGATAGCTACGTCCATCACCGAGCACCTTTATTTCCAACGTTTCGTTATGGTTCCAACTTAACGGTTCATATATTCTGCGTGTTGAGGCAAACCCACCATTGTTTTGTAACGATAAATCACCAGCAAATACCAGCATATTCTTTTCAACACTCAAGCTAGCCGTCGAACGACCGCCCATGACGGTGTCGTTAATAATGATCCAATTTTGTGTTTCTTGAGGGTTACTGAACTCTATATGTTTTTGCATTGTAGCGTTTTGAATACTCCATGTGCAGAAAGCAATTAAGCTAATACCGACTATTAAAACTACTTTGGTTAGCAAACTCAATTTTTATCTCTCTAAGTAACAGAATGCCACTTTATATGTAAAAAATAAGGAAAATGATCAGTCGGGAATACAAAGTTAATTTCAGTTACTTAGGACTGTCCTCGTCGTGTTCTTTTTTATTGAAGTAGCAGAATCTATATTTTTATCTGATGCATTGTATTGATAAAGTTCATATTACGCCGACCCCAACGTTACTATTTTAAGTATCTGAATCCGGGGTTAGGTGATACAGACAAACAGCTGATCCACTCAGGCTGATAGAAAAAATAGACAGTTGATTAAAAATAGACTTACTTAACCTAAATACAAGTAGCCTGTTTGTAGATAGCGATTGAGTTTGTACTCAGTTTTAAGAGTGCATGATATGTAATAAGCGCTCTCGTTCACTACTTAACGACAACTTCATATACTTTGTCAAACAGCGTATTATTTTGAGGGGACCACTCGCCATCCTTAGTATACACATTCTCGACGTTGAGTTTTCTGAGGCTCTCTATGCTATAAAAAAAGCCATAGTATTTGTATTCTAAATATATCTGTTCGTAATCACCAATTTGACCAAGATAGGGAATTTTCAGGTCCATTTTTGCATTGATGTCGTTGTACAACTGCTCCTCCACAGCAATTAAAAATTGCAGACGTTGTTCGGCAGTAATTACTTCGCAGTATCCATTGATATTCATAATTTCACCAATGTCACACTGGTTGCCATAATTGGATGCTTTAGACTCTCGTTGAACAGATGCAGATTCAATAGTCACCACGCCCTCGTAATCAGCTTGTCCAAAAGTAGTGCCGGGCGCAGCGTTTGATGCATCGGCTTGTTGCATTAATGATAAAAAGTTAGCTTGTTTAGGGCCGCCATGAAATATAACCAATGAATTTTTGTTGAGTACCTTAGTTTCAGCGGCTAAAAATATATAGTTCGCACAACTGGATATACAGAGGTTCGCTACCTCTACAGTCATCCTATTTTGATGAATGAAGTTACCCATATTGATGCCAGCATAAAGACTTCCACCGTTACTATTTACTAGCAATCGATCTCCCGGCCGGTATAGTCGCTTAAACTTCTCAACACGCTGCATATCAATAGGACCAAAATATTGAATAACACCATTATCAAACCGTTTCACACCACTGATATCAGGCCCCAAAATAGAGGAAAAAAACCAAGTGAACCCTACTAATAAAGCAGCAAAAAATAAAATTGTTTTTAACGCGTCGTTCAACTAATTATACTCAAATATGACTTAACTCATCTCGTTGATTGACAATATATACGGTGCTTCATTACATTGGTGTAGAGACCATTCTAGGCCTACGCGACAAGACCCTTAGCTAGCACTCTGTTGGCCAGTAAGGCAAGCAATTCAACTTCTTTCTCACTTCGTATACCGTCTACCTTAGTAATATCCATTGCCACTTCTAGAGAACGGGCAGCATCTATGTTTAATTCATCGGATAGCGAACGGATAAAGTCAGCAGCAGTCGAGGCATCAATTGCTTCACGAGCTTGGTAAATGGCGGCGTTGACATAGGCCTCTTTTGAAATTCCACTATGCCAGGACATTTCCTGCAAAAGTTCATCGAAGTAATCTTGTTCTGTCAAAGTCACTTTACCATCAATCTGATAAAGTAAAACAGTCAACTTAATCAAAGCCTCGTTGTGGAGTTGAAGTTGCCCAATATCTAATCGATTCAGTTCAGACATAATGCTTACCTTTGAAGTTAAAAAAGTGTGATCCTAACTTATAAAGACCAAAGTTATTCAAGTAAAGTTCCACAAACGTACAAGGTTATTAAAATATGTCCTTTATCTTTCTCAATGTGCGAGGGCTTGTTCAGCTTATATTAAATAACCTGGAGCTAAAGTTGGGTTCTCTATACGCTGCAACACATCGATATTTTCAAGCGCAAGTTGACATCCTTGTCCCCTAATCCGATGGCCATCAGAGCAGTCTACCTGCCACTGCCGCAAAATATAGGCTGCCAAAGCCGCCCGGGTTGTCATTACTCTCTTACCTTTTTTCATCGCAAAATCCATTTCAATGGCCAGAGGATTCTTAATACTTGGATGGGGAACAATAACTAAGTTAACAATCTGATTGAACTGAACATCGGCGCTCGCGAGTTGGTGCGGTAATATTTCGCTGTCTGTGCACGTGATGTGGGTAAAGCGAGTACATACAAAATCTCTAAAACCTTGGTTTTTACAATCATAACCGCGCACATGCCAGCGATGACCGTTATTGATTATTGCGTGCGGGATAAATTGTCTTACGGATTCACCTGACGAAACCGACACATAACCAACTTCACATGCTGTTTGATTATGAATATTACGCATCAAAGCTGCAATGATACTACTGTCAGGGTGAATAAGTTGAACGGCATCAAAACATTGCTCGGATGGCTGTGTCGAATGTGAAATACCATTACCAAACCCGCGACTGAGCGATTGCAAAATAATATCTGGTTGGTACTTAAATAGCGGCGTAAATGCGGCCGTTCGATAGTATTGCTTGGTCGAATGGTCGAGTAGTAAGTTGGCACTTGCTAACTCTCTATAAGCTGCAAAGTCCCTCGTGCAGGCTGCTAATCCGGTTTCAAAGCGATTGACCAAATCATTGCGTGTTATATGTCCAAAAAAATGTAGGCAAAAGTCGATGAATGCCAATCTTTCTCTTTGTGCATGGGGCATTTCATTTATGATTTCGGTGGTGTTCACTCTTTTCATTCTCCCTTAACTACGTTCGTGAAAATATCTTTTTTTTAGATAAAACAGGTTGAATAGAATAGTGTATAAATGACCAGTGTACAATCAAAATGATTGCTTCATTTTTGATTGGTTACCAACAAAATAGTGGATGCAATAAAGCTTAATTTTGCCATATTAGTGGGTGGTTTACCTTACGTTCGGCCCACTCAGTGTTTGTATATCAATACAACATAAAGCATTTTGCTTATACTTAGCGACGCATCCGGGTAAATGTGTATATTAGTATTTATAATGTGCCGCCATACGTTTGATAACAAATTTATTTTTTAGTTTATTTGCTTGAGATAGTCTAAAAATAAGTGCGATAACATCTTTTATAAATCATGGGGTAGGGAGCTAGCAGTGAAGTCTTTTAATAAAAAATATCACAAGCCAGGTACCAAGCCGGGTACTTTAAAAACCAATGAAAACCCTGTTTTTAGAATCGACCTTTATGATTACAATGCGACCGAATTTAAAGTCGAATCAGATGTCGATGTTCTTACTTGTAGAGCTTTTATCGAAAGTGAAAATTGCACCTGGATCCATGTCCAAGGCGATCCATCTGCAAGCGCGATGAAGTTATTAGGTAAAGATCTAGGTATACACGAACTCTACGTCGAGGACATCATTAATGTAGGGCAAAGGCCAAAAGTAGAGGTTAATGATGAGCACATATTTCTTATTCTTAATTTGCCAGTAAAACGAGATGGGCACGCTCATGTAGATCAAGTTAGTCTATTTTTAACTAAAAACACCTTAATCTCTTTTTCGTCAGGTAAAGATAATCCATTTGAAGGGGTGATTGAAAGGCTCGAAAACAAAATAGGCAAACTGCGTAAACAGAAAACAGATTATCTAATGTATGCACTCGTCGATACCGTTATCGATTATGGTTTTCCTATGCTCGAAACATACTCTGAACAAATTCAGGCATTAGAAGATGAACTGATGGAGACTAAAAATGAGCGCTTATTAGGCTCAATACACGAACTACGCCGCGAACTATTGCTTATTCGCAGAAGGTTATGGCCGCAAAGGGAGGTAATTAATGAGTTATTACGAGCAGACGATAATCCGCTTCTGCAAGAAAATACCCTACTTCATCTTAGGGATTGTCACGACCATGTCATCTCTATTATGGAAATGTTAGAAACCTATCATGAAATGACGTCAGGTCTGATGGAGCTTTATTTAACGAGTGTAAGTCTTAAGCTTAATGACGTTATAAAATTTCTAACTATTTTCACCACCATTTTTATCCCACCCACTTTCTTAGTTGGTGTGTATGGGATGAATTTTAACGCCGCGGCTAGCAGCGCTAATATGCCCGAACTTGATTGGCAGTATGGATACATAATGGTGTGGGGCATTATTGCAGTGATGATTTTCAGTATGCTTTATTTCTTTCGGCGAAAAAAGTGGATTTAGTCGCTCTGTATTGCTTGAAGCATGACTCACTGCTTCAAGCATGAATTATTCCCCAAAGATCATTTATTGTATTTAGTCCCCCGCTCAATGCCTAATCGGTTAACACGAGCATGTCATCGCCTTTTCTGCATTTAGCCAGTATATCTCTACTTTCGATGTACTGGTTGCTACTCACTGACGTCACGCCAAGCATAATATCGAATAAGTTGTCATGTGAAATAGCCTCGCTTGACACAGATGCAAGGCAATCATCAGTGTGACTAGCGACGCTCCTATTTTGCCAAAATAACATAGCCACATGAGTTTGTTCTTCGGGAGCAAACGCATAAGGCAAGCCATGCAAGTAAACGCCTTTTTCGCCGAGCGACTCACCATGGTCGGATATATAAAGCATGGATGTTTTTAGCGTTGATGCACTTTCTAATTTTTCTAATCGACTTATTATTTCACTGAGCACAAAGTCGGTATAAGCAATGGTATTGTCGTAGGTGTTAATCACTTGTTGTTCGCTACAATGCTGGATGTCGCTGCGCTGGCAATCGGGCAAAAATAGCGTTTTCTCTTGTGGGTATCTTTTGTAGTAGGTGGGTCCGTGTGATCCCATCATGTGCAGAACAATCAAGGTGTTTTTTGCGGTTAAATTATTAAGCTTGTCCTGCAACGGCGCCAACAAAGCCTCATCTAAGCAATACTCACCGTCGCATAATGAGTTGGATTTACTTGTGTCAATGTCAATAGAATCGACTCGTGCACACACTCCTTTGCAACTTCCATTGTTGTTGTCTATCCACAGTACATCCATGCCCGCAGTTTTTGCAATATCCAACAAATTTTGTTGTGCGTTCGCGGTTCTATTGTTATAGGTTTTTCTATCTAATCGTGAAAACATGCAAGGTAAAGAGACCGAGGTAGCTGTGCCACAAGAAGCTACTTTTGAAAATGACACAATCCCTGAATTTTTCGTGTATCGATTAGTATCTTGGCTATATCCATTGAGTGAAAAACTTTGTGCTCTGGCGGTTTCACCTACCACGAGGACGGTTACGTTTGCGTCGTTATTCTGAATAGCAAATAGAGGAGAGCTGTCCAATATCGTAAACGGCAACGCCGTTGAAAAATAATGTCGATTTGCATATTTAACTGAAGCATCAATAAACTTAAAGGGAGTAATATAACCGATTAGTTCTCGATTGTTTCTGCCGACTGATGCGTAGTTAGCATAAAAGCAGCTAGCAATTAATATAATAATGATGGAGTTCAAGGTGATTAACACAAACCTGGATTTCAGTGACTTTAGCCAAAACTGAGACTTTGTTTTCGCATAAAAAATGCAGATTGCTGGAACACCACCGACAATAGTCACAAACAAGACCGCGGAAATATTAATGTATGAAAGCGCTTCCGCTGAATCTGTCTCAACTCCATTTTGGATCATAGAGTAGTCAAAAACGATACCATAGCTACTTGTCGCATATAATATGACACTTGATAACATTATTGTGAAAATTAAGATGGGCTTTAATATCTTACCAAAGCCAAGTAGGCTGTTGAAAATAATACAAAAATTGAGTAATAAAAATGGAACAGATAACAAAAAGACGAGGCTGTAGTCACTGGTTTGGGTGATTGCAGAAGTTACTTTTAGTAAAAAGGGGAAGTTACAGACAAGCGCGATGTAAACGGACGTCAAAACGATAAGTTGATTTGTACTGAAATGATATTCACGAACACGACTGGCTAGTTGTGATATTGATTGGGTATTCATTATTGTTGGTTATCCAAAAAAAATAATCAGGTCGGTGATTTGGCGGCCCTAGTTTTTATAA
>JBLHOI010000044.1:0-9957 GCA_047621375.1 Glaciecola sp. | reverse complement strand
ATGGCATCGTTACTAGCCAGCAGGTCAACGAGTCATTGCAACGAATGGCTATTTTGGTCGATAGTCAAAATGAAGACGATGCTGAATATATCCCGATGCTGCCCAACTTAGTCGATTCAATTGGCTTTCAAGCTGCCAAGGATCTTATCTTTTTGGGTAAAGAACAGCCTTCAGGTTATACCGAGCCACTGTTGCATGCTCGCCGAAGAGAAATGAAGGCCAGACTTAAAAACCCTAACTTATAGAGATAAGTTAGGGTAAAGGCCCGTTTATATTGCATTGAACTGTTGACCCAACCGGTTTAGCGCAGTAGAGTTAGGACATAAAATGAAACGCTTAAAAAGGGGCAGATATGGAAATATTATCATCAAAAAATCAATATTCTTTGATTTCTATGCTGCTGCTACTACTCTTGGCGAATTCATTGCACGGGTAAGTTTTATAGCAAATACACATAAAAACCCGTGCCAAGCACGGGTTTTTTGTTTTATGGCTTAATAAAACACGGATATATTCGAACAAATGCGACGTTAATGTCGCGCTAACACACAACGGTCAAATGAATAAAAGGCAAATAACATGACTAGAGTTAAGCAGGGCAATCAGCAAGTCATTATTTTTGACACCACGTTACGTGATGGAGAGCAAGCGCTACCCGCAAGCCTCAATGTAAAAGATAAGCTACAAATTGCGCTGATGCTCGAAAAACTCGGCGTTGACATCATAGAAGCTGGTTTTCCAGTTTCATCGCCCGGTGACTTTAAAGCCGTTCAGTTAATTGCAAAGGAAATCAAAAACTCGACTGTTTGTGGTCTATCAAGAGCACTAGAACAAGATATTGATGCCTGTGGACAAGCGCTTAGTGTCGCTGACCATTTTCGCATTCATACTTTTATCGCGACATCTGATATTCATGTAAATACAAAACTGCGCAAATCACAAGACGAAGTAGTTGAAATGGCAGTTAACGCGATTAAACACGCACGCAAGTATACCAACGACGTAGAGTTCAGCTGTGAAGATGCCGGTCGAACTCATATTGATTACTTGTGCCGCATGGTTGAGTCCGCAATTAATGCTGGTGCAACCACCGTTAACATTCCTGATACCGTTGGTTACACTACACCGACCGAGTTTGGTGGCATCATTAAAAATCTATTTAATCGTGTTCCAAATATCGATAAAGCGATTATATCTGTGCATTGTCATAACGATTTAGGTTTAGCCGTTGCGAACTCGTTAGCTGCCATCGAACAAGGTGCTCGACAAGTTGAGTGCACGGTCAATGGTATTGGTGAAAGAGCCGGAAATTGTTCGCTTGAAGAAATTGCAATGATCCTGCAAACCCGTTATGCCATGCTGGGCTTATCCACAAACATCCAATCGCCAGAAATTTATAAAGCCTCAAAGTTGGTCAGTAACCTGTGCAATATGCCAGTACAAGCAAACAAGGCAATTGTAGGCGCAAATGCCTTTAGTCACTCTTCGGGTATTCATCAAGATGGCGTGTTAAAAGGCCAAAATACCTACGAAATAATGACACCAGAAAGTGTTGGGATTAATAAAAACAAACTAAACTTGACCTCTCGATCTGGTCGACACGTTATTAAACATCGTTTAGGTGAATTAGGCTATCGGACAGATGAATATGACTTAGAGGCTATTTACAATGCATTCTTGCGCTTAGCGGACAAAAAAGGACAAGTCTTTGATTATGACTTAGAAGCACTTCTCTTTTTCGACCAACAAAAACATGATCATGCGCATTATCAATTAGATTATTTACAGGCAAACTCGGGTCGTAACATAATCCCTAGCGCCACAGTGCGCCTGAAAGTAGGAGACCAAAGTATCACCGAATCGGCAACCGGAAATGGTCCTGTTGATGCCGCATATAATGCTATTATGAAGGTAGTGAAAGAGCACAAGATTGATATTGTCGACTTTAAATTGGATTCAAAAGGTGAAGGTGCTGATGCACTCGCTCAAGTTAGCGTGGTCGCCGAGTACAACGGAAGACGTTTTAACGGCATCGGCCTAGCGACTGACATTGTTGAGTCAGGTGTTCACGCGTTAATTTTTGTATTAAATAATACATATCTTGCTGACCAAATTGACGAACAAAAACAACTACAAGAAAATATTACCGGAGTTTAGAATGGCCACATATCACATTGCAGTTTTACCGGGAGATGGGATAGGGCCTGAAGTAATGGAACAGGCCAATCGCGTTTTAGACGCAGTATGCGATAAATTTAATATTACACTAGAGCGCACAACCTACCCTGTAGGTGGCTTTGCAATTGATCATCACGGTGAAGCACTGCCAAAGGCAACTCTTGAAGGTTGCGAGCAAGCTGATGCCATTTTGTTTGGTTCAATTGGTGGCCCTAAGTGGGATAGCCTGCCCTTAGAACTTCGCCCAGAGCGAGCCGCTTTATTGAAGCTGAGAAGCCATTTCGATTTATTTAGTAATTTACGCCCAGCAAAAATTTATGCAGGACTCGCGCATTTATCTCCATTGCGCAGCGACATTGCACAATCGGGCGTAGACGTTTTAGTTATACGGGAGCTCACCTCCGGCATTTACTTTGGTCAGCCTAAAGGGCTTGAAGGAGAAGGTGAAGAGCAGTTTGCTTTCGATACCATGCGTTATTCAAAGCGTGAAATTCGGCGTATCGCTATCAGTGCATTTGAAGCAGCAATGAAGCGCAAGAAAAAAGTTACCTCTGTAGATAAAGCTAATGTGCTTGTGTGCAGTCGTTTATGGCGAGAAGTGGTTGAGGAAGTTGCAAAAGATTACCCAGAAGTTACGCTTGAACATATCTATATTGATAATGCGACGATGCAGCTTATATGCGATCCTGCGCAATTTGACGTGATGTTATGTTCCAACTTATTTGGCGACATCATTAGTGACGAATGTGCAATGCTAACTGGCTCAATGGGTTTATTACCATCGGCAAGTATCAATGGCGAAGGCTTTGGCATGTATGAACCGGCCGGTGGCTCTGCTCCTGATATTGCCGGTAAAGGTATTGCAAATCCAATAGCTCAAATTCTGTCAGCATCAATGATGCTGAGATATAGCCTAGGTGAAGTTGACGCCGCAGATGCAATTGATGCTGCCGTTGTGAAAACACTTGAAGATGGCGTATTAACTGCAGAATTAATGCCAAAGCAAGAACGCGACAATGCGCGCTCTACTGCAGATGTTGGCACTTATATTTTACAACAAATCTCTTAATCTGAAGGTAAGGAAAAATCATGGCTCAAACCCTTTATGACAAAGTGTGGAACGCACACATCGTAGAACAACTTGGCGAAGATACCTTATTGTATATTGACCGACATCTCATTCACGAAGTCACCACGCCTCAGGCCTTTGCTGGGTTGAATGAAAGTAATCGTAAAGTACGCCGCCCAGATCTTACTTTTGGTACTATGGACCATAGTATATCTACGCGCTCTCTTGCCCTCGATGCATGTGGTCCACAGAATAAATTACAACTACAAACGCTGGCAGATAACTGTGCACAACACAAAATCCAACTCTATCCCGTTGGTCACAAAAACCAGGGGATTGTGCATGTCATTGGTCCTCAACTTGGTCTAATTCAACCGGGTATGACAGTTGTTTGTGGCGATAGTCATACTGCAACCCACGGAGCCTTTGGCGCACTTGCATTTGGCATAGGTACGTCACAAGTTGAACATGTATTAGCTTCTCAAACATTGAAACAAAGCAAAGCTAAGAGCATGAAGATTGAAGTGGTAGGCAAGTTATCAATTGGCGTTACAGCAAAAGATATTATCTTGGCAATTATAGGAAAAATTGGCCACGCTGGTGCAACTGGATATGTTATTGAATATTGCGGCGAAGCTATTAGCGACTTATCGATGGAGCAACGCATGACCATCTGCAATATGAGTATTGAAGCTGGCGCGAAGGCTGGCTTAATTGCACCTGACCAAAAAACCATCGATTACCTCAAAGATAAAGAATTTGCACCAACCAAACAGCACTGGAATGACGCTGTTACATATTGGCAATCATTAACAACAGATCACGATGCAGTATTCGACACCATTGTTACCCTGCACGCTAAAGATATCCAACCACAAATCACTTGGGGAACTAACCCGGGGCAAGTTATTGGTATTAACCAAACTATCCCTTCACCCGATGATTTTGACGATCCGATTGAAAAAGAATCGGCCATCAAAGCACTCAAGTATATGGGACTTGAGGCAGGACAAACATGGGACAAGGTCAAGATATCTCATGTCTTTATTGGTTCCTGCACCAATAGTCGCATTGAAGATTTAAGAGCCGCAGCAAAAGTGGCTTCATTAGGCAAAGTGAAAAGCGATGTTACCGCTATTGTTGTTCCAGGATCTGTTGAAGTTAAAGAACAAGCAGAAAAAGAAGCATTAGATGTGATTTTTAAGGAAGCTGGTTTTGAATGGAGGTTACCAGGTTGTTCTATGTGTTTGGGCATGAATGACGATGTTCTGCAACCAGGAGATCGCTGTGCTTCTACGAGTAATCGAAATTTTGAGGGTCGCCAAGGCCGTGGTTCGAGAACTCATTTGGTGAGTCCTGAAATGGCGGTCGCTGCGGCCTTAACTGGCAGTTTTGCAGATTCAAGACAGTTTGGAGAATAAAATGACAGGATTTACTGAATTAACTGGCAAAGCCGCACCACTAGACCAAGCCAATATCGATACTGACCAAATAATCCCTAAGCAGTTTTTGACTGGCGTAACTCGTTCCGGCTACGGTAAGCACCTGTTTCACGACTGGCGCTATTTAGACCTGCACGAACAAGAAGTAAACCCTGAATTTCCATTAACTCAATCAAAACACAAAGGTGCTAACGTTCTATTAGCACGTGAGAACTTTGGTTGTGGTTCCAG
Organism: Glaciecola sp.; assembly: GCA_047621375.1. Taxonomy (GTDB): domain Bacteria; phylum Pseudomonadota; class Gammaproteobacteria; order Enterobacterales; family Alteromonadaceae; genus Glaciecola. The sequence continues at coordinate 5,037 of JBLHOI010000044.1, read as the reverse complement.
CCGTGAACACGCTCCTTGGGCTTTGGCTGATTTTGGTTTTGGATGCATTATTGCGACCAGTTTTGCGGATATCTTTTATAGTAACTGTATTAATAATCAACTCCTTCCCGTTGTACTTCCAAGCAAAGATATGGATGCGTTATTTGCACAAGTTTCGGATAATCCAGACATTATATTTTTCGTTAACCTACCAGAACAAAGCGTAACGGTTGGTGAAAAAACGTATACTTTTGATATGGTAGAACATCATAAACAAAATATGATCAAAGGCTTAGATGCAATTGGGCAAACCCTTGAGTTAGATACAAGCATTAGTCATTTTGAGGGCAAAAGGGCCGCTTGGTTGTAGCCTGTTTTTATACTTTTATATCAACTCCAATACGGCTTTTGGGCACAAATGTACACGCTAGATCAATGGTTTAGTGTGTATACTGACTTTATGATAAGAGTGTAGGTCACTCGATTGTAACCAAAGTCAGGTCAATGATGTAATGATGTTAAAAACAATCCATATAACTGAGCTAACTGCTGGCATGTATGTCGAAAGCGTAGTAAAGCAAAAAGGTAATGTCCGACTCAAAAGTAAAGGATTGATAAGATCACACGCTATTCTCATTGCGCTACAAAAAAAAGGTATCTTGGAAGTTGAGGTTGATTTTGACAAGAGCAGACAGTCTAGAAATCAAAGTAACGATAAAATAACAGTAAATCATCTAGCGGCTCGTGCTGCCCACCCTGAAAACTACAGTGCACAAACTAGCGCTGTTAAACAAAATAATGGCATTGCGTCAGAAGCCAAAGAATCTAAATTAACAAACATTATAAATGTTGGACAACATCAAGAAGCACTGCAAGACGCTGACAAGCTATACATACAAGCAAAAAATGTCCAAAAAAACTTTGTAGCTCAATTGCGCTCGGGCTCAACGCCAAATATCGACCACTTGAACAGCTTATCGCAACATATCATTGACTCTGTTTTTGAAAATGCCGATGCACTATCTTGTCTATTGATGCTCAAAGACTCTAATGAATATTTAGTAGAGCATGCCATTAATTGTGCAATCTTGCTCGCTATGTTTGCTACTTCAAAAAGGATGTCTCAAGCTGAGATTCAAGAGTTGACTATTGCTGGCTTACTGATGGATATCGGTATGGCTCATCTTCCCACTGATCTGTTACAAAAAACCAGCGAACTCAATGATACCGATTGGAAAATGATGAGAAGTCATGTCGATGTCGGGTTAGAAATAGCCGAGCGCTTAAATGATGCACAGCCCATTGTGCTAGATGTTATTGCGAATCACCATGAAAGAATAAATGGCAGCGGTTACCCTAAAGCAAAGACCGCTTCGGAAATCAGTGTGTATTCTCAGATGGCAGGTATTGTAGATTGCTACGACGCCATGATTTCGAACCGACAACATCAACGTTCTGTTACCGCGACAGCCGCCCTGCATCAGTTAGAGAGCGATGAAACGCTTGACCGTGACTTGGTTAAAGAATTTATTAATGCAATTGGTCTGCATCCAGTAGGCTCGTTGGTCCAACTTAGCAGCCAAAAATTAGCTATTGTAAGTCAACGGAATCTCAAACAGCCGCTAAATCCGGTAGTAATGATTTTTTATAGTATGCAAAGTCAAGTGCATACTGAAATTGTAAGAGTCGATTTAAGCCAATCAGAAGACTATATTTTAACAGGCGTTAGGCCAGAAGAATTTAGCATCAACTTAGACAAATTTTTTAAAAGCGTTTTTCTGCCTAAATAAAACGAGTTAGTTTATTAATTGAACTCAACAATTGGCTCTCAATAAATTAGTTTCATTTTTTCAATCGACTCCATCCGCAAAAATTTGGACTATTTAACTACCAGTCAGACAAAGCGTTCATCGAAAAGACTTCATTTTTAAAAGATAAAATGACTTTTTGTGGTTCTATATTCACTAACTGCAAGTTTTCTGCAATAAAGTCACCTTCAATTAAGCGCCTGCCGTTGACTCTAACCCAACGCTCCGGCCTCTCAGAAGAGTACATATGCGCACTAAATGCCATTGATGGAATTTGTGTTTGAGTGGCTACAGATAATTGATCCACACGCGGTAAGTCATCATAACTGGTGCTTTTTTGAAAATTTGAGTCGGCAGATTCGCCCTTGTCTAACTCTGCAATCACTTTGTTGATTTTGGCTAATAATCGAGCCGAAACCGCACTTTCAGGTTGCGTGTTCGCAGTTGAATTTAATATATTTGCGCCCAAATCGTCCGTTGTTCTATCTAAAATTTCTGTATTAGGCATGTTTTCTGGCAGATATCCAAGCACAAGCGGTTCAGCGTTTACGACATTGCTGGGCTCTGTCGGTTTTTGTGTCGCTGGAGTTTGCGCTTGAGCTAAGTTGGCATTATTTGTTCCTTCCTGCGCCACGGACGATGGCATATTCTCTATCGTCGTACTTGTGTCATCAGTGCTATTTTGTTCTTTACCCAGCTCGTTTAATAAAGCTAAAGATGCAGGAATATTTGTATCCAAAGCGAGGTCTTTTTGTGTGAGACTATTCACCGGTTGATAATCAATCACCACATAGTCTTTACTTGTTGTCAGTGACAACCAATCTGGAATAGATGCAATATTCCAACCTACACATAAACCACCAACGACTAATAAAAGTAATAATGAAATATTCTTACCATACAAATCCCAGGATGAAGGCAAAGTATCCATAGAAGGCATAAATAACGAACGATGATATTGTTGGCTAACATCATTATTAGCCTTTGCAGACTTTCTTTCATTTTGCAGTAGCTGTTGCGTCGGTGTTAACTTAACTGCTTGTTCTGTTGGTTCAGATTCTAGCCCCATCCGGCCAATATCAAGCAAGCCCAAACTCTGACTCAAATCGACTTCAACCTCAGTCACGCCCATGTTGGCTAGACCCTTGATCATTTCTGGACTGCGGATCATCCCTACTTTTCGAATTTTAACGGGGCCATGCTGACTTATAACCTTACTAACTAACATACCAGGCTGCAGCTCGCTTACATTGAACACCTTAAGCATACAATCCTCCTGCAACCAAACCTAGGATTATAGAAGTAACGAAGCTGCCTACAAAAATTCGTTTCCACAGGTCTTGCTGTCGTTGCTGAACAATGTCATTACCCAACACTTGATAACTAGCGCCAATGATCAGTTGGTGTGTAATAAGAGGTTTTTGCAGTGTGTAAGCGAGGGTCATAGCGCGATCGCATAACAAATTAATAACCCGCGGAATACCTCCACTAATGTGAAACAAACTACTTAACGACGTTGATGTAAAAATACTTGGATTACCATTCGCCACCTGCAGTCGGTGCGCCACGTATAATGCAACCTCAGCCTTGGTTAAAGGTAATAAGTGATAACGAGCAGTTACTCGCTGGGCTAATTGCCTTAGTTCATTTCGACGCAATAGCTGTTGCAGCTCAGGTTGGCCGATTAAGACGACTTGTAACAGCTTTTCTCGAGTCGTTTCTAGATTAGTTAACAAACGCAGTTGTTCTAACACTTCGGGCATCAGGTGCTGAGCTTCATCGATAATAAGCACTGTGTTGATACCATTAGTATGATTATCGGCCAACTTATTTAAGATTTTATCTGTAAATACTTTGAGCGAATTAGTATTCACATCATATTTAACGCCAAGTTCATCACAAACTGTTGCGAGTAACTCTATGGCTGACAATGTTGGATTTAAAATAACAGCAGTTTGCGTATCGTCTGATAAATCTTGCAAAAGCTTACGAGACACGGTGGTCTTGCCTGTCCCAACTTCCCCAGTTAGCATCACAAATCCACCTGACTCTTTCAGGCCAAACGTTAAATGTGCCAAAGCTTCGCGATGCCTGGGGCTCATGAATAGGTAGTCGGGGTTAGGAGCAATTGAAAATGGGTTGTCTGTTAACCCAAAATAGCTTAAATACACGTTATCTGCGCTGTCACGATTGTCATATAGATAACCTATCGATTATCGCTATTTAAGTCAATGTAAAAGGGCCTAAATTGCGCAGTACAATGGCGTATTTAGACTAAGTTGAGAAAATACGTGATTGAATTAAAACAAGCATACTCGTTACCATTGATTTGAGGTAGAATGAGGGCAAATACAAACAAAACAAAGTCATTCATGTTTGATCAATTAGATTTAGACGACGAACTCTGCAGAGCCATAAACGACATGGGCTATGAACGCCCCACTAGCATTCAGTCTTTGGTTATTCCACATGCAATGGAAGGTAAAGATATACTTGCTGACGCACCAACTGGCACAGGGAAAACAGCCGCATTTTTGCTACCTGTTTGCCAATATTTGCTCGATCACCCACGTAAGGACGACAGCTCGACAAGAGTGCTTATACTCGTCCCCACCAGAGAACTGGCTAATCAGGTATTCGAACAAGCACTAGCAATTACCAAGTATACACATCTAACTTGCGGTGTTATTACGGGAGGTATTAACTATGGCACTGACCGCGAAACACTAGCTGGCCATTGCGACATCTTAGTCGCAACACCTGGTAGGTTATTTGAGCATATTGAACAGGAAAGCTTTGATTGCCGAGACATTGAATCGCTTATCCTAGATGAAGCAGACAGGATGTTAGACATGGGTTTCTCTTCAATCGTGCATCAAATTGCCGGTGAAGCTAGGTGGCGAAAGCAAAGCATGTTGTTTTCTGCAACACTTGAAGGAAGAGGTGTCCGTCTGTTCGCAGAAGAACTATTAAAAGATCCGGTCACACTTTCCGCTGATCCTTCCAGAAAAGAGAAAAACAAAATTATTCAGTGGTATCATTTAGCTGATGATTTAAACCATAAAAATGCGATATTAGTTCACCATTTGCGCAACACCATTGAGTCTTGTATTGTATTTGTTAAAACGCGCGAACGCCTGCACAACCTAAAAGACTTTTTGTTTAGCCAAAATTTTAGCGTTACCTACTTGCAAGGCGAAATGCCTCAAGATAAACGCAATTCTGCATTAGCGAGTTTCAAAGCAGGTGA
>JBLHOI010000043.1:0-9992 GCA_047621375.1 Glaciecola sp. | reverse complement strand
TATTAGCGACCAAAATAGCGTCTTTAGTCTCAACGACTACGATGTCATCCAACCCAATAACAGCGATTAGACGTTGCTCAGAATTAACATAGCTATTTGTCACACCGTCAAGGATTACATCACCAATCACAACGTTACCTGAAGCATCTTTATTTTCTGATGTTTCCCACAATGATGTCCAACTTCCAACATCGTTCCAACCAGCGTCCAGACGCACCATGCAAGCATCAGACGTATTTTCCATGACGGCATAATCGATTGAGTCATCGGGACATTTAGCAAACGCCTCAGCATCAACTCGAATAAATGTCATGTCTTTATCCGTATTTTCCATTGCGCTAGTGCAAGCAGCAAAAATCTCTGGTGCATGTTCGCTTAACTCACGCAAATACACACTGGCTTTAAACATGAACATGCCACTGTTCCAGTAATACTTACCCGTCGCAAGGTATGCTTTCGCAGTAGCTAAATCTGGCTTTTCGACAAATTCAGCCACTTCAAAACCGATGTCATTTACTGACTCACCCGATTTCATATAACCATAACCAGTATGCGGCTCACTGGGCACCACACCAAAAGTGACTAACTTGCCTGCATTCGCTAACAACGTCGCTTTATCAACTGCAGCGTGAAAGGCAGTGTGATCAGAAATCAGGTGATCCGCTGCCAATATTAGTAACACCGGGTCTTCGCCTTGCTGAGTGGCTCTGAGAGCGGCTAGCGCAATTGCAGGAGCGGTATTGCGCCCCACCGGTTCCAATATAATACTGTCGTAATCTATGTTTGCGACACGCAGTTGCTCAGCAGCCATAAAACGATGATCTTCATTGCAAATGAATAAAGGAAGTTCCATTTTATCAGTAGGCAAACGCAAAATAGTATCTTGCAACATCGTTTTGTCAGACGTTAGCGCTAAAAACTGCTTTGGCAAAGCAGCGCGTGATTTTGGCCATAATCGGCTTCCAGTGCCACCAGCAAGAACAACAGGCTTCATTTACAATCCTTTTGAGTAATAATTAAAATTAATGGTATTGAATTAATGCATTTAATTCAATGCAAAACACCCATTTTCTGTCGTTTTATTAAGTGAATTTCGCCAGAATTAAACCTAAGCATAAATATTATGCAAACACGCCTTGTTGAAAATCACGCAAAGCTTGATTAATTTCCTCTTGAGAATTCATCACAAACGGCCCATATTGCACAACCGGCTCATTAATAGGTTCACCACTTACAAAAATGGCTCGCGCACAATCTTTGGTCTCTAACACTAATTCATTAGCAAAGTCCAAAACCCCTAGTTGCCCCTTCGCCAATACTTTACCCGCGACTTCAATCTCACCTTCATACACATATAAGAAGCCATTATGTGTAGTTTGTGTGGCTAAATTAAGCGATTCGTTGGCAACTAAATGAAAATCAAAAAACTGCGGTTTTACAGATTGAGTCGTTACCGCTCCTTTCTGGCCTTTATAATCTCCAGCAAGGACTCTTATTATTGAGCCTTTCTCGCTCATTAATTCAGGAATATTGGCATTAGGAATGTCTTGATATCCTGGCGCAGACATTTTTTCAGTTGACGGAAGATTTACCCATAACTGAAAACCGCGCATTTTCCCCTCAATTTGCATTGGCATTTCCTCGTGAATAATACCTTTACCTGCGTTCATCCATTGCAAACCGCCGTCTTCAATAATGCCTTTATTACCAATTGAATCTTTGTGTCCCATTTTGCCATTCAGCATATAGGTTACAGTTTGGAAGCCGCGATGCGGATGCATAGGGAAACCGGCAATATAGTCTTGAGCATCTTCTGACCCAAACTCATCAAGCATGAGAAATGGGTCTAAATTTTTCAATATAGGTTGCCCAATAACACGTTTAAGTTTAACACCTGCGCCATCAGAAGCTGGCATGCCTTGTACAATCCGCTTAATTGTCGTTGCATTTAAATTTGTCATTATTTTGTCCTTTTGACATCGCTTAAAAAGTTTCGCGACCATGCGCGGACTCTAAGTCCATTATTGGTCCTACAGGGACTATTTGCGTCGGGTTAATCATCGCATGGCTGAAATAGTAATGTCTTTTTATATGATCAAAGTTTGTTGTTTCTTTGACTCCAGCTACCTGAAACAGGTCTTTGAGATACCCCGATAATGCAGGGTAATCAACAATTCTACGCAAGTTACACTTGAAATGACCTACGTAAACTGGGTCAAAGCGCACTAAAGTTGTAAATAAACGCCAGTCTGCTTCTGTAATCTCACGGCCAAGCAGAAAACGTTGATGACTTAACTTTTCTTCCAACACATCAAGCCCTTCGAAAACGGCGACTAGAGCTTCTTCATAGGCCTCTTGAGTTGTTGCAAAGCCGGCCTTGTAAACACCATTGTTAATGCGATGATAAACATACTCATTTATTTCATCAATGTCATTTTTTAATGCGCTAGGATAATAATCATCGTGGTTACCAGTAATATCATTAAATGCAGTATTAAAAATTCTAATGATTTGTGCCGACTCGTTATTAACAATACGATTTGTCTTCTTATCCCATAAAACCGGAACAGTGACCCGCGTCGTAATATCAGATTGCGCTTTAGTGTAAATTTGATGCATATAGGAATATCCAAATAGAGGGTCTTGTGTTGCTCCTTCATACCCGCCAAACTGCCATCCATTCTCCAACATATCGGGGCTCACTACAGAGACTGATATATGTGATTCCAATCCTTTCAGTACTCTAAAAATCAATGTTCGGTGAGCCCAAGGACAGGCTAAGCTGACGAATAAATGATAGCGCCCCGACTCAGGCTTAAATTCGGCATCATTTTCATTCGAAATTGTATTTATAAATACAGAATTTTGGCGAACAAATTTGCCATTACTCTTTTTAGTGTCGTACCATTGGTCGTGCCATATACCATCGACTAATAAACCCATGTTGAATTCCTTATATTTAGCGTTGTAGGTTGATGTTAATATTAAAGCACTAAATTAATCGAACGTAACCTGGTTAAAATTGGAGTTTATGTTCTATTTTTTAGAACGTTTAACACAATAGAATTGACACCATTTCGCACAATATGACGGGAACACACAAAAACCTTATGACAACAACAAACATCGCTAATCGCTTTTCCGGACTTGTGAGACTTTACACAAGCGACGGCCTACTCAAATTGCAAAGTGCTAATATAGCAGTGGTCGGTATTGGTGGCGTTGGTTCTTGGAGCGCTGAGGCTTTAGCGCGGACAGCAGTCGGTAATATTACATTAATTGACCTCGATGATATCGCGTTGAGTAATGTAAATAGACAGCTGCATGCGCTTTCATCAACTATCGAAGGGTCTAAAGTCGACGTGATGAAACAACGCATTCTGGATATTAACCCAGAATGCAAAGTAACGGCGATAGAAGATTTTGTTACCACTGAAACGCTTCAAGACTACATTTCAACTTCATTTGACGTAGTTATTGACGCCATAGACAGCGTTAAAGCAAAAGCAGCAATGATTGCTTTTTGCAAACGTAACAAAATAAAAGTGATCACCGTCGGCGGCGCAGGCGGTCAAATCGACCCATTAAAGATAAAGTGCAACGATTTGGCCAAAACTATTCAGGATCCATTAGCAGCAAAATTACGCTCAGAGTTGCGCCGTTTTTATAATTTTAGTAAAAACCCTAAGCGAAACTTTGGCGTGGAGTGCGTTTACTCAAGCGAACAATTGCGTTATCCACAAGCCGATGGAAGCGTAAGTTTTGAGAAAAGCCAACAGCAAGGCGCTAGTAAAATGGATTGTGCGACTGGTTTTGGGGCATTTGTTGGCGTTACCGCCACATTTGGTTTAGTAGCGGCAACAAGAGCGATACAGTTTATCATTGACCGTAAAGTCTAATACTTTGCTTCGAGCTTTACCTTGTCTTTATTGTATTGCTTCACATCATATATCAGCGCAATAACTAACCAAACACAAACAATACTGATCAACAGTGTTGTGTTCTCGGCCATCGCCATGACCTGTTCGCTAAGCACAGCGGTGCCCGCAATTAACAGCAGATAGTAAGGTAAGTTAAGAAAACCGGCCAAACCAATCACTTTCCACGATTTTTGCTGACTACCTTGTGAAAACATAAAAAAAGCAAGAGAATTAATGTGGATCATAGCGAGCGCTAAATGTTTGATTTTAGTCTTTTCCTGCTTCACCTGAGTGCCTTTTTGCAGTTTACGTTTGGCTGATGCAATACCAAGCATGTAGTTGATAAAGGAACCAAGCGTTGCCGCTAAAACCATACACAGAGTCAAATAAACAACATCCATTGCTGTTGGCTTAGCGCCTACGACGAGAATGACCGCAAAAAACTGGCCAGGAAAATAGAAGCCAACGTAAATTATCGACTCCAATAAAATAATAACAAAAATAATTAGAAAAAAACCGTTTTGCATATTCCCTTCCAGTAATTCCAAAATACTCATACCTGGTGGAATAATATTAAAATGTACCAACACGGTAATCAGTATCAGCGCTGTCAGGGCTGATAGGGGAAGGAAAGCTGCGTATTTCATAATTTACAAGTAGCCGTTATTTGTGCATAGGTCACGCTATGCTTTATAGTTGGATCATCGTAATTAATGACCGTTTTTTGTTATTTAAATGACGTGAAAACGAAAATTCAAATAGACTAAGCAAGTAATGAATTACAATGAACATTCTCGAGCGCTGAGTAGCATAGGTTAACACACTTAAAAGCATAACACTGAAAAGGAGCGATATCCGTTGTATAGACCTAAAACAACTATAGAACAATGGCGTATTTTACAAGCCGTTGTTGACTATGGCGGCTACGCTCAAGCAGCTGAAAAACTCAATAAGTCGCAGTCGTCCCTCAATCATGCTGTGGCTAAATTACAGAGTATGTTGAACGTGCAATTACTGGAAATTATAGGACGCAAAGCGTTCTTAACAGAAGCGGGCCATGTCATGTTAAGGCGTTCTCGCTATTTAACCCAAAATGTTGAAGATCTTGAATCTTTGGCTGTCAATATCAACCAAGATTGGGAGCCTGAAATTAAACTTGTCATTGACCTAGCCTACCCTAGGAAGCTTCTTTACCCCGCGTTACGGCAGTTTTTACCCTTATCGCGGGGAAGTCGTTTACAAATCATCGATCAAGTATTAACAGGAACAGAAGAAGCTATTAAACAGCACAAGGCTGACCTTGTAATTAATACGCAAGTCCCTAAAGGCTTTTTGGGCGAACCTATTGCGACAATTGATTTTATTTTAGTTTGTCACCCGCAGCACCCGCTTGCTTCAATGTCTCGCCCCATTGATCCAAATGAGTTAGCACAGCACTTGCAGCTAGTCATTAAAGACTCATCTATATTTCCTGAAGAACGGTCAGGCTGGTTAAAGTCGGAAAACCGATGGACTGTAAGTCAATTCGATACTGCAATTGATTTACTGCAACAAAATCTAGGCTTTTGTTGGTTACCGCAGCATAAAGTCAACTCACTACTAACTAGCAATGAACTAGTTTGCTTGCCTGTGCAAGGCAGTCAATTTAAGCAACTGACGGCTTTTTTGGTCTGCCCTACCCCTGATAATAAAGGTCCTGGCACACAACTATTGGAGCGCCTGATTTTACATCATCGACAAATTAATTTACCGTCTTGGTTAGATAAACAGTAAATTAAGCGTTTTTAAATAGATAGGGAACAACAAGATTTAGAGCAACTCATGCGCGAGATTGCGGATGATGTAATATGTGTGGTGCTTACATCGGTAAAGTCTTTCGCAAGTTGGCGGACAATGGCAATATAATTTGCAAGACGAAGAAGCGCCGTCAATTATGCTGATGTATCAGGATAAAACCTTTGCCTTTGCCGGTATTTGCTACGAACGTTTAGACAATGGCAATGGCAATGCGGTGAGTGTACAACGTTATTTTACGAAAGCTATTGGTGGAAAAACACAATAAAGTCGAGGTATTAAGAATTTAGACGCCAATCTGCGAGCATGATCCTCATGTGCTTACTGGTAACTAGATACCATGCAAGTAATAATACTGAGAATAACGCTAATGCTTTGGGCCAAGCAAAAGCGAAATATTGTGCGCGCAAAATATAAAGCTGAATAACAATATCGGAAATAATCAAATAACCCAAAACAATAGGTAATCCTATGTAAAACTTTCCTAGAGACGCTTTCCAAACTCGCTCTCGAAATCCCAAAAACAATAATGTCATTATTGCGGGTATGGCGGTCAATAAAGAGAGATAAAACTGATGCTTAAGTGGATAAAATAGACTCAGTAATAACCCTCCATCTTGTCTAAACGACAAAGATGCAATAAAAACGACGATACCCCTTGCGAGAAAGCACAGGCACAAAAACAGCAACCATGGGGGTTTTACTCGACCAGCTTCGTCGTATTTGTGTAATGGAAGTTTTATTTTCATGACAATGAAATGTAGGCAAATGCCGAATCATCAAGCCTTAAAGCATATAGTAAGTAATAAAATTGTACTGTAAGCTAATAAAGAAAAACAGTTTTACTATTAAATAAACCAGCGACTGCTTAAATATCGGTCACTGGCTGTTAACTTTTGAATAAATTATTGAACACGATTGAATTAATCGCTTTTGCGGAAAAAATCATTCGATCGCTTGTTACAAAGTAAACACTAATCTTAGTGAGCGTTCTGCTCTGACAGCTTAAAAACTAGTATCCAGTGATGTCTAATATTGGCGCTATTGGCGAACACACTATTGAGCGGTTGCGGACTTCATACTTAAAGAGAGCATCATGTCATCCAATACTTCATCTAAGTCTTCTAGGCTGGAGCTCGCAATATAAACACTCATGTTAGCTCTTACGTTAATTTTAATGTCTTCTTGAGCACCTAAGTTAGTATTTCCCAATGTAAATCGAATGCGTTCAAAAAGTGCTTTTGCACTTTCTTCTTCAATATCTGGCAAGCATAAAATAAACTGTTCCGGTCCAAAGCGACCCAACACATCACTTCCTCTTGTAATATTTTTAAAGGTCAGTGCTATCTTTTGAATTGCAACATCTGCATTAACTGAACCTAAAGAGCGATTCACTTCTTTAAAGTTTGCTAAGTCAAAAAGAGCTAATGCGTTAGTTTTATTCTCTGATGGAGCGGCTATTTTCCTAATTTTTGCAACGGCGGTACGACTATTTAATAATGCGGTTAAGGAGTCATAGGAGCGCGCCTCTGCCTGTTTCTTGCGCCATATTGCAAAAACTAATAAGGTTGCTAAAAATAATACAATAATTGACGCGATTGCAATCCTGTCTCTATTGCGTTGCTCTCTTATTAAGGTGTTTTCTAACTCTCCTATTTTATTGTACATATTAGCAACACCCAAGACTTTTCCAGAAGCTTGATTACTCGCCAATTTTGCTCTCAGTTCAGTAGTATACTCGGTCCAATACTCCCTAGACTTTTCAATGTTTTCCAGCTCTAAATAGGCTTTAGCTCGCAATGCTAAATAATCGACATTACCACTTAAAAAGCTTAATGCTTTTAGGCCGCCATTCTCCTCTTCAAGCACGAACCGCTTAATACATTTAAGATCTCTTTCATTGATACAAACCTCGGTTTCAAACCAACGATGCATTCCAGCATAAATACTTTTTTCCATGTTTACCAAATAAGGTTTCCAATCAATCACCGTTTGACGTAACTCGTCAGCGCGATTTAAACGCTGATAAAACCTTCCTTTTGCATAATAATACCAAGCGTGCACAAGTGGCACATCAACTTGCCTGCGGGCATTATCCAATTCATTAATGACAAGTTCAGCCTCATAATATTGTCCGCTGGCGAGTAACGAAGTAAACACACTAATCAAAGAAGCATACTTATTAGAGCCCTGGTAGTGAGGTAGACCTATTTCGTATGTTTTTTGAAATTGTTCAGCAGCTAAAACATGCTGGCCTATGCGACCATAAATCAATCCAATGTTGTTATGTATATGAGCGATAGTCGGCGCGTCGCCTCGCAAGGAATAACGTTCTAATAGAGTAAACAAGCGCTTTAGCTTTTGACCTTCATCTATAGAAACTTCGCAATATGTCATTAAACCTAGTTCTGAACTTAAACTGATATCATCAAATTTGTCTGCCGCCAGTTCTTTTGACTGGCGATAAAAATCACAACGGCGATTATCTTCTTTGATATCAAACAGAAATCCTTTTTGATATACGGCAAGCGCATAATATTCTTCAGTTTGTTGTGCATTAGGATCAGCTATTATTGAATCTACTGTTGCTTCAGCCTGACTAAAGTTGCCATTACAAATTTGCCAATGAGTTTTCTCAAGTCGAAGTTGAAAACGTTGCAATTTGCTAATATTCGTATTAGCTAAATAGTCGTCTAACTGCGGGATTATGTCATCACTTGGACAATCAAACGTTTTTACTTTGACGTCATTAATGAATTGGTCAACTTCGCCTTGGTCTTGAGCATTTATGCTTAGAGCAAAAACAACAAGGGGAAAAAATAATAAGCTTTTAATATACACAATATGCCCACTTTTAATAAACTGATTGCTATGCAAATAACAATTAGTGCGGAAATTCATCATTTTCGAAAAATAAATGAGTAAAAATAATTTGAAAAACTTATACATAACAAAGCCAATCAGCGGATGTTAATGACTCCAGTCTAATAAGTTATTGTAGTGTAGACAACTAAATCGGCATATTACTTCTACACAACACTAATACATCCCAAAACGACCACAACTGTTGTTTATATTCGCCGCTTGATAGCACTATTTGTTCTTGTATTAATCCGTTATAATGCGCGCCAAATTGGGCGCAGCGTAAATAATTTAATATTAAGCGAATAAAGCCCTAACAAGAATTTATCTGATAAAAGACAAAGTAACAGTACAAAAAGCCATATAAAGTGCAAGGGCATAATTAAATGACAGTCAAACAGTTCAACCCAAAACAAACCACTACCATGGATGGACCCAAACAGGTTATTCAAGCGCAGTCAATTCAGGTGAAACAGCTTGATAATGCCCCACCAACAACCAAGATTGGTTTTGTATCGTTGGGCTGTCCAAAAAACTTAGTCGATTCAGAGCGTATATTGACACAATTACGCATTGAAGGTTATGACGTTGTATCAACTTATAATGACGCTGCTTTAGTTATCGTAAATACGTGTGGTTTTATCGATTCTGCCGTACAAGAATCATTAGATACTATAGGTGAAGCTCTTGCCAAAAACGGAAAAGTCATTGTAACGGGCTGCTTAGGAATAAAAGAAGACCAAATTCGTGAGGTTCATCCTAATGTATTGTCTATTACTGGTCCGCATGCTTATGAAGAGGTCGTTAGTCAAGTTCATGAGCATTTACCTAAACCTGAATTTAATCCATTCTTAAACCTTGTGCCTGACCATGGCGTAAAACTGACACCAAAACACTATGCCTATTTAAAAATATCTGAAGGCTGTAATCACCGATGCACGTTTTGCATCATTCCCTCAATGCGAGGCGATTTAGTTAGTCGCCCCGTTGGTGAGGTCCTTAGTGAAGCAAAGAGATTGAAAGCTGCTGGTGTAAGCGAACTGCTCGTTATTTCACAAGATACCAGTGCATATGGTGTTGATGTGAAGTATAAAACCGACTTTTGGGATGGCATGCCTGTAAAAACACATATGCAACAGTTGTGCGAGAAACTGGGTGAAATGGACATGTGGATACGCCTACATTATGTTTATCCTTATCCTCATGTCGATGCTCTGATCCCGTTAATGGCTGAAGGTAAAATACTGCCTTATTTGGATATTCCATTTCAACACGCGAATAAACGAATTCTTCGTCTAATGAAACGTCCAGGGAGTTCAGACAGAACTATTGAACGAATTAAAAAGTGGCGAGAAACTTGTCCTGAACTTATCATTCGCTCAACTTTCATTGTTGGTTTTCCTGGTGAGACCGAGG
>JBLHOI010000042.1:0-10043 GCA_047621375.1 Glaciecola sp. | reverse complement strand
TCAGCGCAGGTGACAGCATCAGTATCCAGGGTGCATCCGGCTCAGGTAAGTCAACGCTTTTGCATCTTTTAGCTGCACTAGATAAACCTGATAGCGGGGAAATACTGTTCACCAGTGCCGTGAATTCGCCGCACGATACGCATAAAAACAGCGATAAACCGCGAAGTCAGCATGTCGATATTACGCAGTTTTCAGAAAAACAAGCAGACCGATATCGTCAATTCGAAGTTGGCCTTATTTTTCAAAAATTCAATTTAATCGACTGTATTACAGTGATGGAAAATGTCATGTTGCCTGCCAAGATAACGGGCACGGTACAAAACGACTATATTCAAGAACTTCTGAATGTGCTGGATATTCATCGTCATATAAACAAACTTCCAAACCAACTTTCTGGCGGTGAACAGCAGAGAGTTGCAATTGCACGGGGTTTGTCTCATCAACCGCCTCTTTTGCTTGCCGATGAGCCTACTGGTAACCTAGACAGCAAAAACTCGGACCTTGTAAGTCAACTTCTTGTGGATACTTGCAAAAGGCTCAACACTACACTGGTAATGGTTACTCATAGCGAAAAAGTGGCATTGCTCACTCAGCAACAGTGGTATTTAGACGATGGCAGGTTAACCCAAATTTAATATGACGTATTTACCCTTCCTTTTTGTCTTGTTTAAAAGCTATCGTAATAGTAAATTTAGTCTATGCATGTTGATGGCATCGTTGATTATCGCGGCGGCGGGCTTAAGTGCTGTATTAGTGATTAATAGCAGTGCCAAACAAAGTTACAGTAGCCAGCAACAGTTTCTAATCCCAAACGTTACCCACACAATTACATCGACTTCATCAACGCTGAAACTCACCAAGCAAGACTACTCAGATCTGAGAGTAAAAGGCTTTTACCAACTAATTGCAGTGGCGCAATCAAAACAACATATTTATAAAAATGATCAACGTATTACTCAGCGACGGATCGAGTTCACTGGTATCGACACTTTTTCCTTGCTTGCCTTACCTAGCTTTTCCCGCCCCATACCGTTAGCTAAGCAAACAAACTCAGCAACAAAACCCAAAGTAGAAATGGGAACGGCATCGAGTGACCCTAATCTACTTATTAAGCAATTAAGCTTTAGTAACCCAACCGCTATTTTACATCCGCAGTTGCTTAAGCAGTTGGAAGATGCCAACGCAGATGACATAAATGGTGGTCAAGAGGCTGATAGTAATCAGGCGATCACAGGTAGCGAGATTAATGCCGATTTAACAGACCAATTTACAACACAACATGGAAAGGCTTTAGTAAAACTTAGTGCATTTGAAAGTCCAGCATTAGGTAACGATATTATTATGGATATTGCTGAGCTATATCGCATTCATCCTCATGCCGAACTATCGATGCTGTTGGTCGTCGGGGAGTTGACAAAAACGCAAGAAGACGCCCTGCGACAGCTACTACCCGACTACATGCAGTTATCCAACACCAATGCTGGCGAGCAGGATTCTGAACTCACGAGTAGTTTCCACTTGAATTTAATGGCAATGGCATTGCTCATGTTCGTCGTCTGCCTTTTTATTGTAGTTAACGCCGTTAATTTGTTATTAAACTCGAGATTAACATGGCTTAAAGTATGTCGACAGTTGGGTATTTCAAGACAACAACTGTTTAGTGTTCAGTTGGTTGAAATTATATTCCTTACGTTAATAGCTAGTGTAATTGGCGTTTTATTAGGTATTGAATTAGCCAAACTGGCCTCACCTACCGTCCAAGCCACTCTAGAAAACTTATACTCAGTGGAGGTGGGCTTTGGCAAAGTATCCTTCATTGGCTTACTTATTCAAGTATTTGGTATCTGCCTATTAGGAAGTGTCTGCGCGACTTTCATTCCGTTAAATAAATTAAATCATCAGTTGACGCAAAGCAAAGATATACCGCTGTCGGTAGCCCAACAACGCTTTTGGAATAGTGCTATTTGGCTTAGTTTTGGCTTTTTCGCCACTCTTGCCTATATTCTATTAAATCACGCGCAAGCTCTTTGGTTGCTGCTTATTGCCACCGCACTTGTTATTTTATCCGGCTGTTGTTTGTTACTCGTCAATTACCCACGCATGCTGAGATTTATTGAACGCTTTATTCCAGACCGTTTTCCATTGCTGCAAGTTAGTTCAAAACAAAGTTTAGCATTGTCTGGAAAAACCAAAATTGCCTGTTGCGCTTTTTTTATCGCAGCTACTAGTAACATTGGTATGAACTTGATGGTCGATAGTTTCCGTGGAGCAACAGTCGGCTGGCTTGAACAGCGTCTAGCCGCGGACTATTATGTTTATAATCAAGGCGAGCCTAATATTGTCGAATTGGCCAAAGACACAGGTGTTACTGTTTATCAGCGGTTAGAAAACTATATCCCTTTTCAAGGCAAAGAAATACAGCAATTTAGCTACCCTACAGACGAGTTCAATCAGCAGGCAATGGTGTTTTATGACAAAAGCAAAAATGAAAATATATGGCGACAATTTAAACAAGGTAGAGGCGTTTTAGTTAATCAGCAGTTTGCATTTGGATTTGAGTACAAGGTTAACGACATAATTGAACTTCCTCATCCATCCACAGCAGAACTATCATCGTATGAGATATTAGGCATTATTTATGACTTCGGAAGCCCTTATGCGCAGGTGCTGATGCCGCTAAATATGTTTGAATTATCCAAATCTACATGTTGTATATATGCATTGCGTGGCGCTGAAAGTGACATTGATTTGTTACGAGAAAAAATGCTTTTAGCTGGATTTGACCCCGAAACGCAATTATTAAAAACCAAAGAATTGCTCGCTTTGTCGATGCAAGCTTTTGACAACACCTTCATTATCACCGATGGATTAAATGTAGTTACCCTGCTGGTTGCTGCACTATCACTGGCTTGCGCTATCATTGTATTGATGAATGATAGTCGACCACAGAATATGTTAATTCGCAGCATGGGTGTGTCTGCATTAAAAACTCAGCTGTTAGCCTTATTTCAATACTTACTGCTGTGTTTTGTCGCATTAATTTTTGCAACGCCGTTTGGCATACTATTAAGTTGGATATTGATTGTAGATATCAATTATCAAGCTTTTTCATGGACCTATCCATTGATTATTAGCCTTATGAAGATATTGCAAATATATGTTACTAGTTTATTGGTTGTAGCAACAATTATTGCTATACCCATATTTCGGGCCAGTCGAAGGCCCCTCATTGAGGATATCCGATGGGTAAATTAACAAAGCTGTCCATTCTACTTACTCTACTTATTTTGTTTGTTGTCGCCCTCTTTTATAGCAACCGTATAGCTGACGTATCGAGCAAGATTGAAAGACTATTTTTTGGCACCATAATCCAGAGTTCCAATACAAAAAATCTAGCGCAAACGCAAGCTCAAAATTTTGGTCGAGGCTTTAGTATGTCCAATCAACAAAATTTGGGAACGGTTGCTGATCCTAACTATATGATCACCTTTCCCAAAGACCATTATTCACATGCCTCATTTGATATTGAGTGGTGGTATTTGACCGCAAACTTAGAAGATGACGAAGGTAATACTTATGGTTTGCAATGGACACTGTTTCGCTTTAGAGATCCTAATGCAATCTATAGGAGCGAACAAGGACAGTTAGATCTTAGGACTAATGCCAATGGGTTAAGCCCTAACCCCGTGCATGAATTAGCACAACCTCATTGGAATAATGAGCACATATATATGGCACATGCTTCAGTGCATAGCAGCACTGTGCACTGGTTTTCGGAAAAATTTGCACGCGGCGATGTTGGTAATGCGGGTGTGGAGAAAACACCGTTCAAATTATTTATCGATGATTGGCAATGGCAAAGCCCGACTGCTAATTTATTGCCTGCGAAGTTAACTTTTAATACGAAACTTATCAGCAATCATGCCAGTGAAAATGATGCAGACCAAAATGCTACTAACGAAAAGAACGCAAACATCAACGATGTTGCTTATCTAAGTGTTCAACTCGATTTATCCAATACGGGCCCTTTTATTCTGCAAGGCCAGCGCGGTTACAGTATAAAATCAGCTAATGGGAAGCACGCTTCACATTACTATAGTGCACCCTTTATTGATGTTGAAGGAACATTCACGATGAGTGACGAGTTAATTTTTGCCAATCATCATCAACATAACCAGCCAATAAATAACAATAAAGAAAATGAAATCGCCGCTGATAAGGTCGAGAAAAGTCCAGAGCCAATTGAAAATGTAAAGCAGATAACAGTAAATGGTAATGCATGGTTTGATCAAGAATGGACTTCACAGTTACTCGACCAAACAACATTAGGGTGGGACTGGCTATCACTTCACCTTGATAATGGCGATAAAATTATGGCCTTTCAAATGCGTTTGCAAGACCAACCTGATTATATCACCGGCACTTACATCAATGCCGACGGCTCAAGCGTAACCATAATGCCCTCCGATATAGAGTTGGTTGCTATTCAATTAACGCCTGTTGGTAACAAAGAACTCCCTTTAAATTGGCAGTTACGAATTAACAGTAAACGCGTAAACATTAGCATTAAAGCAACCAAAAATGATCAATGGAATCCTGCGTCAGTCGCCTATTATGAAGGCACTGTTGCCGTTAGTGGCACCCATAACGGTATCGGATTTCTGGAATTAACCGGTTATTGATATAGCGATTATTGCTTTATTCATCTCAAAATGGATGGCTAAACGGCCGATGCGAGTCCAAGTTATTAAGCAACCAGCCAATAGCGCAGAAACGTGGCTAATGGCGATATGGTTACTATGGCGCTGCTTCAAAGCGTCATGAACACATTGGTTATTTTTCTATCGAGAGTGATTGGACATACTGTCGACCGCGTTATCTTTAAAGTAGAGAGAGGTCATGGCCCTGCATTTTGGATCGTATCGATAATTACTGAAATTATTTTAGGCGTCCTAGCAATGACCATTACCATGTGGTTTTCTCGTCAGCGCGAGTACAGAGCAGATGCGGGAGCTGCAAAACTTGTCGGAAAAAATAAAATGCGCGCTGCGCTAATACGCTTACCATCAAGTCAAACAGGTCCAGATATGCCTGATGAAATGGCTGCATTTGCAATTAATGCGGGGAAAATACAGAAACATTTCTCAAGCCACCCTCCTCTTGCTGAGAGAATTAAGGCGCTTGAATAAGCGCCTCAAAACAGCTTACTCGACGTTTCCCAACAACTCGAAAATCTTTTTAGCAATGTCAGTATTATTTAAGTTTCCAGCAAATGCTTGTGCACCGGCACCAAACGCATAAACCTCGACGTCAATGCCGGTGTGACCTGACGTTGTCCAGCCAGTATTAGTGCGTTTATCTAAAATAGACTTCAATACAGCCTCGCGCGCTCTGGGCTCCATATCGCTTGAAATGCCACTGATAAGATTTTTTTCATCATCGCTCAAAGCGAAACCGAACACGTCTTCAACATATTCAGCCATATCTTCTTCACCTGTTATTTTTTCGGACATCATCGTGACGGATGCCTTCATGTTTTGAATAAATTCAGGACTCCAACGATAATCCCCACCAGCACCTATCGTTAATCCGCCCGTGCTGTGGTCTGCTGTAAGAACAACGAGTGTATCTGGGTGCATATCAACATAGTTTTTCAGCAGCTTCATCGTTTGCTCTAAATCTTCCATTTCGCCCATTGCTGAAGATATGTCGTTAGCATGCCCTGCCCAATCAATCTGGCTCGCTTCGACCAGTAAAAAATAGCCATTAGCGTTTTCTAGGTGCGATATTGCGCTTTCGGTTAGTACAGAAAGTCGGTGAGGATTAGTATCATCCAACGCTTTAGGTAAACCTTTATCAGCAAACAATCCTAGTGTCGGTTTACCTTCGGGTAACGCTAATAAATCAGTGTATGTGTCGGCATATTGGTATCCGAGAGACTTAAATTCGTCGACTAAGTTGCGGTCATCACGAATAAAGTAATTCCAACCACCGCCTAACATCACATCAACAATAGTCTCACCATTGATACGATCGTCAAGAAACGAATCGGCAATTTCATTGTAATTATTTCGTGACTCATTATGTGCCACATATGCAGCAGGTGTTGCATGTACAATTTGTGAAGTAACGGCAACGCCTGTTCTTTTACCTAGCTTTTTAGCCCGTTGCAACACACTTTCTAGCGGCTGCTTAGCGACATCTAAACCAATCGCACCATTATATGTTTTCACACCAGCGGCTAGCGCCGTTGCGCTTGCTGCGGAGTCAGTTACATAACCCGATATCTGCGCTGGGTAGGTTTGTGCCATACCAACCAAAAACGGGTCAAGCGCTGTGAGTTCAACGATTGGCGTATTGGGGTTATCCTTATACAGCCTATACGCTGAGGTGTAAGCTGGTCCCATTCCATCAGCAATAACCATAATAATGTTTCTTGGCGCGTTAACATTTGCCTGGACGCTACCCATATCTTGTGGTTTAGTCGCTGTGCAAGCTGCGCTTAGCAGAATAACTGCTGCAACCAAACTAACGGTATTAATATTTTTTATGACCATGTGACTAAATAACCTCTGAAAAATTCACAACGCATTGAAGTTATTTGCTTCACAACTCAATTTGCAATGTTATGTAAAGTGATCTCTAGGTGTTTTACAACGCCGATGAAATCCTATATTTGAAAGTGTAGGCCGATATTTCACCTCGAATAAAAAAAACACCTACGCTTGAGTCCTAAATATAACGTTAATCCCCCTCTAATGCCAAACACAAAATCGCTTTGTTTAGCATCGTAGTCATCGAGCTAGAAAAAATAATAGTGCTAAACGCGACCTATTGTTAGCGAGTGGGTTTGTTATTGATACAACTTGAAAATGTATCGGCAAATGTGGTTTCGGTGCTTTGTCTGACACACCCAACAAAGTAAATTTACTCTTTTAGCACATCACTCAAAACTATAGGCATTATCAATTCACGTGTAATTTTTTAATTATACTTATCTTAGTGCAATAAATTTTATAGTTAACTTTAATAAATTCAATTATTTACAATAAAAAAAACGGTATCAAATAACCCTATAAAAAATATGCTATTCATAGTGTGAATTATTAGAATAACTTTCATACTATTTTTTTATTCGTGATTGAAGCATAGGATAGTTACATCTTATCCGGTGAGCAAATTACGACTGCAGATTAGCTACGAAGAAAACGATCACCGGCGATTGGCAACAGAATCACACTAGAGCACCGACCATCAAGCACAAAGTTAAATAGCACCGGTTTGCAGATCTCCACAAAATTATATTCAAGAAATAATAAAAGAGGAAAACAATATGTCACAGTATCAACAAGACTTAGAAAGCATGGCGAAATTAAAAGCCTCTCAAGGCAGCGCATGGAACGCAATCAACCCTGAATATGCGGCGAGAATGAAAACCCAAAACAGATTTCAAACCGGGTTAGATATTGCAAAATACACCGCTGGCATTATGCGCGAAGATATGGCTGACTATGACGCCGATTCCAGCCAATATACGCAGTCACTGGGTTGCTGGCATGGCTTTATCGGTCAACAAAAAATGCTGGCTGTAAAAAAACATCAAGGCACAACAGCTAAGAGTTACCTTTATTTGTCGGGCTGGATGGTCGCAGCGTTGCGTTCCGAGTTTGGGCCGTTACCAGATCAGTCAATGCACGAAAAAACCTCAGTCCCTTCTTTAATAGAAGAATTATATACATTTTTGCGTCAAGCAGATGCTAGAGAACTTGGTACTCTTTTTGACCAACTTGATAAAGCCCGAGAGCAAGGTGCAGATACAAGCGCTATTCAAGCAGAAATAGATAACTTTGAAACTCATGTCGTTCCTATTATTGCTGATATTGACGCTGGTTTCGGCAATGAAGAAGCGACTTACCTGCTGGCTAAGAAAATGATTGAAGCCGGTGCTTGTTGTATTCAAATTGAAAATCAAGTTTCTGACGCAAAGCAATGTGGCCATCAAGACGGTAAAGTTACGGTTCCACATGAAGACTTTTTAGCCAAGATTAATGCGGTACGATATGCATTCCTTGAACTTGGCGTAGATGACGGTGTTATTGTCGCTCGCACAGATTCGTTAGGTGCAGGCTTAACTCAGAAAATCCCAGTATCGAATAGCGAAGGTGATCTTGCATCTCAGTACAATGCATTTTTAGAGACAACGCCGGTTAATTCTATCGATGATTTGGCTAACGGCGACACTGTTATGAAGTTAAACGGTGAGCTTGTTAAGCCTGTGCGTCTCCCAAATGGACTGTTTAAGTTTAAAGACAACACTGGATTTGACCGTGTTGTGCTTGATTGCATAACCTCACTACAAAACGGTGCAGACTTGTTATGGATTGAAACAGAGAAGCCACACGTTGGTCAAATTGGCGACATGGTTCGCGCAATACGCGAAGTGGCACCTTCCGCCAAGCTCGTTTACAATAATAGTCCGTCGTTTAACTGGACCTTGAGTTTCCGCCAACAAGTATTTGATACATGGGTGGAAGAAGGTAAAAACACGAGTACTTATGACCGTGCTGCATTGATGTCGTCAAGTTATGACGTTACTGAAATTGCGCTTGAAGCTGACGAGAAAATACGTACATTCCAAGCTGATGCAGCCCGTGAAGCTGGTATTTTCCATCACTTGATTACGTTACCAACTTATCATACTGCAGCGCTTTCCACCGACAACTTAGCAAAAGGTTACTTTGGCGAAGAAGGAATGCTCGCCTATGTTAAGGGTGTTCAGCGCCAAGAACTCCGTCAAGGTTTAGCTTGCGTTAAGCATCAGGCAATGGCCGGCTCCGACTTAGGCGATACTCATAAAGAGTATTTTTCTGGGGAACAAGCATTAAAAGCCTCTGGTGAAGATAATACGATGAACCAGTTCGATACTGTTGATTAATAATATGCATTAACTTCGGATTTGATATGACGCAATGTTAATATCGAACAAAAACCGTCTCTTGTTCAGCGCCCTCCGGGGCGTTTTTTTGTCGTTAGATTTTAAGGATCAGTAGTATAAATCAAATTAATTACCCTTGAACTACCAAGGTATTATCAATCTTTTGTCGTTTGTGGTTATATAATCAGTTAGAATTTAATATAAATAACGTGAATGCTTTTTACAAAGTAATTTCGCGGCTGAATTTTTATCCTCTTTTTATACCACTGACATTGGAAGTAACATCTTGAATATCGCAAAAGTCGACCTAAACCTATTAGTTTACTTAGACGTTTTATTGAGAGAAGGCAGCGTTACCAAAGCCGCTAACCAACTTAGTATAACTCAACCGGCCATGAGCAATGGATTGAAGCGTCTACGAGATTTATTTAAGGACCCATTACTCGTTAGAACCAGCGATGGTATGACTCCAACAAAACGAGCACTCGAGCTGCAGCCTGTTATTCGCGATGTGCTGAGTAAATTAGAGTCCTGTATTCAACCCGAGATTGAATTTAGTCCCGAGACAAGTGTGCGTACCTTTAGAATTATGACTAGCGATTATGCTGAATCTACATTACTACTCGAACTCATCGGCAGACTCGCTGTTTTAGCGCCTAACATTACCTTAGATTTAATAACACCAAGTGACGTGACATTCCACGATGTTGAACAAGGTAAAGTCGACATGGCGATAAATCGCTTCGAAGAATTACCACTATCGTTCCATCAAAAAGTTATTTGGTATGATACATTTTCATGCGTTATCGGCAGTGGTCATCCGATGAAAGATAACCTAGATCTGGCTTCCTATCTAAAAGCGCAACATATTTGGGTTAGTAAAACTGGCTTTGGTGTCGGCGTTGGTATTGATCCTAACGAAGTTCAAAAGCTCGGTTGGGTAGACGCAGAGCTAACTAAATTAGGAAAACAACGAGATATCCGTGTGTTTACGCGTCACTATCATGCGGCGCTGCAATTAACCAAAACACAAAACTTGATAGCAACATTACCCAGTAAAGCAGCTAAAATATTTAAAGATGACCCGAGTATAACCGTTGTTGAGCCT
>JBLHOI010000041.1:0-10050 GCA_047621375.1 Glaciecola sp. | reverse complement strand
GAACAAACAGGTCTGGTAGGTTTAAGTCATTATTCAATGCGCCATATAGTCCTGATTTTCTGATCTGCGACAGCACAGAATTGATGGTGTCTAAATTTTTGCTCATCTTACTTACCGCTATCCAAGTTACTTTCGTCAATTTTTATACGCTTGCAAAATTAATTTGATCAAGAGAGTGGTTCTAAGTGCTATTTGTAAAAAACGCCATCACCAGCAAGCCACATTACCTATAGTCAATGACATTGACTAGGGGGTAAAACAAAAAACGCCCAGTTCGGCGTTGCCGAACTGGGCGTTTGATCTCATTTTGACCTTACTAGGCATATTTTAGATGACTAAGCTTATTTAGAGATACCTAATTTTTTCTCCAAGTAGTGAATGTTTGTGCCACCATTAGAAAAATTTTCGTCTGCCATAATAAGCTGCTGAAGCGGTATATTCGTTTTTATACCTTCTACAACCAACTCTCTTAATGCGTGACGCATTTTAGCTATAGCTTCTTCTCTTGTGTCACCATAAGTGATCAGTTTACCTATCATTGAATCGTAATACGGAGGAACCGTGTAACCAGAATAGATATGCGATTCCCAACGAACGCCCAAGCCACCTGGCGCATGGAACATCGTTATTTTACCAGCACAAGGTATGAAAGTTTGCGGGTCCTCTGCATTAATTCGACATTCAATAGCATGGCCACGAATTTGGATTTGCGACTGCTCAATAGACAATGGTTGTCCTGCGGCAATACGCAACTGCTCCTTGATCAAATCAACGCCAGTGATCATCTCTGATACGGGGTGCTCCACTTGAATACGTGTATTCATTTCAATAAAGTAAAATTCGCCATTCTCGTACAAGAACTCAAAAGTACCTGCACCACGATAGTTAATTTCGATACAAGCACGACGGCAACGTTCGCCAATCTTTTCGCGCATTTGGGCTGAAATACCGGGTGCAGGGGCCTCTTCAACTACTTTTTGGTGACGTCGCTGCATTGAACAATCGCGCTCACCTAAATGAATAGCATTACCTTGACCATCGGCAAGCACTTGAATTTCAATGTGGCGTGGGTTTTCTAAGAACTTCTCCATGTAAACAACGTCATTATTGAATGCTGCCCCGGCTTCTGCTTTAGTCATGCTAATCGCATCTTCAAGCTCAGCTTCACTGCGCACAACACGCATACCACGACCTCCGCCGCCACCCGCCGCTTTTACGATCATGGGATAGCCAATGCGCTTAGCAATGGTTTTATTCTTTTCTATGTCATTACTTAATGGACCATCTGAACCAGGTACGCATGGAACCCCTGCTTTGCGCATTGTAGCAATAGCTGACACTTTATCACCCATTAAACTGATGGTTTCAGCGGTCGGACCAATGAATACGAAACCGCTTTTTTCAACAGCTTCAGCAAACTCAGCACTTTCAGCTAAAAATCCATAGCCGGGATGAATGGCAACTGAGTTTGTAACTTCTGCAGCAGCAATGAGCCGCGGTATATTTAAATAGCTCTCATTGGCTGCCGGCTTACCAATACAAATTGATTCGTCTGCCAGTAAAACGTGTTTTAGATTGCGGTCAGCAGTGGAATGCACTGCCACTGTTTTTATGCCGAGTTCTTTACATGCGCGTAATATTCGCAATGCAATTTCACCCCTATTGGCTATGAGTACTTTATCAAGCATAGTTGTCGCCTTATTCGATAACGAACATAGGTTGATCAAACTCAACAGGTTCTTGGTTATCCACTAGAATTTCTTTAACCACTCCCGCTTTGTCAGATTCAATTTGGTTCATCATTTTCATTGCCTCAACAATGCATAAAGTATCACCTACATTGACACTTTGACCAATTTCTACGAAGGCTTTTGACTCAGGAGAAGAAGAGCGATAAAAAGTGCCTACCATTGGTGATTTAACAACGTGTCCGGTCTGCACTGGTGGCGCTACCTCTGCTTGCGGAGCCGCTTGCGGGAGAGCAGATTGCATCATTGGAGCTTGCATCATGTGTGGTGGATATTGAATTGCTGTTGATGAGCCACTGCGGTGAATTCGAACAGATTCTTCACCTTCAGTGATTTCAAGTTCAGATATGCCTGATTCCTCTACAAGCTCGATAAGTTTTTTTATTTTTCTAATGTCCATGCTTTGTCTCTTTATTTGTATTATTAATGTTTGTATGACAAGCCCTGTTTAAATCCGCACGGGGCTGGTTTAATTTTTATTTTTTAATATCGTTATTAAAGCATCTAACGCAAACCGATAACCTTGTTCCCCTAAGCCTACTATCACTCCTTGCGCTATATCTGAGAAATAGGAATGATGACGAAAGCTTTCACGCTTATGCACATTTGATAGATGTACTTCAATAAACGGTAAGTTGACAGCAAGTAGTGCATCTCTCAACGCGACGCTTGTATGAGTGAACGCTGCTGGGTTAATAATAATACCGTCAACCGGCACATTCGATAGAGAACTCTCAAGAAGAACGGATTGAATTCGAGCAACAAGCTCATGTTCGCCGTTCGATTGAAAGTGAACTAACTGCGTATTCTGAGTGCCCGCATACTCGGTCAGATCAGCAACAATTGCTTCTAACGTTCTCGTACCATAGATTTCAGGCTCACGTTTCCCTAAAAGATTAAGGTTTGGCCCATTTAAAACTAAAATATTCATTAAAATGCTTATATTTTCGGTGAACAAGTCGTTAAGTTGACCGCATTTTGGCATTTTAGTTCCTCAAGTGCCAATAAATGAACGATTTCCTTAAAAACGGTTCTTAAATTTTACAATATGTGAAATATACACAGATCGCTACAAAGATTCAGCAAAATACTGGTCTAATCAGCGAAGTTAGATCAGTTAGCTTTCATCAGTAATAAGAAAACCTGATGTGGACAGTCCAAAATTGCTAAAGGTAATCGGTAATTAACCCTTATGCGAAGCCTAAGAAAACACACATCGAAAAATAGTGCTTCAGTATCGTTGCTTATCCATGCGTTAAAAGTTTATAACTTAACGAAGTCGCCCCCCTGTGTGATTTTTTTACATATGTATTAATTAAACCCGCTCTGGTAAAATATGAGGATGTGCATTTATGTTCGAAACACCAGAGCAAATAATTTGCATTACTCAATATTATTTATGCATTTTATGTTGTTAGGAAAGTGGCTATATGTTGCCCAGCGAATTTGAAGCTAAATTTAAAACTCAGTTAAAAGTGTTAGTCTCACTATGGGCGGATGCGCGCAAGCAAAAAAACTTGGTTTTGTTGGGGCCCTTTCGTCATAACGTAAATACGATGACCCAATCAGTAGCGACATTTGCTTTATATGCATTGCAAGATAAGTTGTCTGAAATAAGCAAAGCGTGTCAGATTATCCTGTCTAAGAAAAAAAGCTTTGATCAAACAGCCCCTAGTATTGATGCGTTGATGAATGAACTTATTGTCAACGCTGAAAAAACGCCTAATCCTTTGCTAATCGAAGATGACCAAACTTTTATTTTTGAATCAATGGGTCAAAGTACGAACGTTGCTGCAAAGAAAAAAAGGCGCAGGAGTATCGCTATTATTGATGCTGACAAGACTGCAGGCTTGGCAATAACAGCTTTAATTTCAGAGTTTAATTTTAATGTTGAATACTTTAGTAGCATAAAAGAGCTTAACGAGAGGCTATCTTCTCACCAATTAGATCTGGTTTTGTTAGATGTTTTGCTACCACAAGTGTCTACCAAACAAGTATTTGAATTTGCGGCAACGTTAAATCGTCGCGACATAAAAGTCATTTCATATTCTGGGCTATTTAATTTTGAAACACGTTTGGCTGCAGTGCGAGCGGGTATTGTTGACTTTATTGTTAAGCCAACATCAATATTAGGTATTATCGAAAAAATTAAGCGGGTTTTAAATCTACAACAAACGCGTAATTATCAAATTGTGTTTATCGATGATCAAAAATTTACTGGGGAGTTTTACCGACCGTTTTTACAAGATGCTCAATGTGAAGTTCATTTCATGGATTCTGTGGAGGCAATGTTTAATGGTTTGGATGATATTCATCCCGACTTATTTATATTCGACATGAACATGCCATTGGTGGATGGTTTAGAAGCTACAAAAATGATCCGTCAGCAAAAACAATTCGATTTTACGCCCATTATAATTTTAACTGCCGACGAACAGTTAGAAACAAAACTAGCAGTTCTGCGGGGGGGAGCGGATGATGTGATTGCGAAAAGTACGCCGCCTGCTATGGTTATTAAACTTTTGCTCACCCGCTTAAAACGTTCTTTAAGCGTTCGAGAATTTGTATCAAAAGACAGTTTGACCGGCGTACTCAATCATGGACAAATTATGGAGGCTGCCATGACTCACTTCCGCCTGAGTCGGCGTCAAAAAACGTCGGGTTCTATCGCTATGTTGGATATTGACCGTTTTAAAGCGGTCAATGATACCTTCGGTCACGCTGCCGGCGACAAAGTGTTAAGTGGATTAGGCCAGTTGTTATTGCGGTCTCTGCGTAGCACAGATCGCATCGGTCGTTACGGTGGTGAAGAATTTATGATAGTACTTGTTGGATCTACTCCCGAAGAGTCGATTCATAGACTCAATTCGATTAAAGAAGAATTTGCTGCCTCTGACGTTGAATATAGAGGCAAAGTGTTTCGCTGTACTTTTAGTATAGGATTAGCTGACTTAGCACAAAACGAAAATTTACCGCAAGCGGTCAATCAAGCTGACCGAGCCCTCTATGCATCTAAAGAGGGCGGGCGCAATAGGATAACTATATTTGACTCTATTATTTAAGAGACTTTTCTACATGCTGGGCGAAAGGTTCGGCTTGCATGAAACCAGTAACGCGTGCTCGAGGAACTTCGTAACCATTCTTGTCAAAGAACAGAATTGTAGGTAACCCCGTAATATTAAATTGTTCCTGGAACTCAAGTCCTTGTGGTGTGTTGTCGGTAAGATCAATTTGCATCCATACTGTATCTTCCAAGGCTTTAATAACTCGTGGATCCGGGAACGTGCGAGTTTCAAACTCCTTGCATGCTACGCACCAATCAGCATATAAATCGACCATCACTGATTTGCCTTCCGCACTGGCGGCACCCACTTTTGCATAAAGGTCTTCTAGATTTTTAACGACCATGAACTCAGGGTGACCTTTTTCGTTCAATTTACTTTGCGTTGTCGACGCTGACATGTTCTGGGTCGGGTTCGGAGCAGTTAATGCCAAACTATGCCATCCAAGCTTTGCCGTACTGTTAATTCCGACAATAATCGATACAACTAAACCGAGCATAATCAGCAGAGTACGAACCCCTTTTAGAAACGTTGTTTTAGTGTCTTGATTGACTACAAACCAATAACTAAAGAGGGCTAAACCTAACGCGACCCAAAGTAATATTGTCCAATCTGCAATAATAAAACGTTCTGCAAATAAGATGGCAACGCTGAGCATCATGAAACCAAAACTGGCCTTCACCACGTTCATCCATTGACCCGCTTTGGGTAGTAATTTACCGCCAGTCATGCCAAACAAGATAAGAGGAATACCCATACCGATGCTCAATGCATATAGAGCTGTGAAGCCCAATGTGAGGTCACCACTTTGGGCAATGACCAATAAAATCGCGGTTAGTGGGGCTGTGGTGCAAGGAGACGCCACTAAGCCTGAGATAACACCCATGATGAATACGCCAATCGGATTACCTGCTTTTTGACTGTTACTTACGCCATTGAGTTTTTCTTGCCATTTTGATGGTAATTGAATCTCATATCCACCGAACATAGCGACAGCCAGCGCGACAAACAAGATAATAAAGGTAATTAAAATAACTGGAGATTGGAGTGCAGCTTGGAACTGCACGCCAGCAGATGCGACAACTAAACCCAATAATGAATAGGTTATCGCCATACCTTGAACGTACACAAACGAGAGGAAAAATGCTCTGGATGTGGTTAATTTTCCTTTACCGGCACCTACGATAATGCTCGAGAGAATAGGATACATTGGGAATACACAAGGCGTAAATGCGAGCCCTAAGCCGAGTAAAACGAATAAACTCAGTGTGATTAACAAGCTTTCGTTTGAGAGTAGACGGTCCGCTAGTTGGAATTGCTCTGAATCGCCGCTAGTGCTGGAACGACTTGCCTCAGAAGATGCCACAGACGCATCCCCTACCGCATTTAAATAAATCACTTTAGTTGTGGGGGGGTAACATAAGCCTGCCGTTGCACAACCTTGATAACGCAGTTTGACTATAGCGTCTTGATCCGCAGAAGTAATTTCATATTCAACTACCATATCGTCAAAAAAGACATCGGAGACACCAAAAAATTCGTCTTCAATTTGAGTCGGTGTTGGGTAAATTGGTTCACTTAATGTAGCGTTTTTAACCACGGTGTTAAATTGTTTCTTGTATAAATAATAGCCATCTTCGATGTCCCAACTAACCAGCAGTTTTCCGTCGACCTGCTCAAACGAAAAGCCAAATGCTTCTTCTACCTTTAAGAAAGTAGGTTGCTCATCAAATAAGCCTTGCAGTGAATTACTCTCGACAGATTTATTGCTTTTGGTCGCGTCAGAAAACAGATTAACTTGGCCTTCACCAATCGCCACCGCGTTGAGATAAATATCATTTTGCTTTGGTGGATAACAAAGGCCAGCTTCAGCACAACCTTGAAATCTCACTTTAATGACGGCGTCTTGATCTGCTTCGATAATGGGATAAATCACTTCGATGTCTTGATTAAACACGTCAGACAATCCAAAGTATTCATCTTCAATTTCGATTGCTTCTGGATAAATAGCTTGGCCGAGGATCGCACCATCTGCTTCAATACTAAATTGTTTCTTGTACAGATAATAACCTTCTGCCACATTCCACTTTACAATTAACTGACTGCCCGACTGTTCAAAGTCCATTTCAAATGCATCGCTCACCGTCAGGAAGGTAGGTGTGTCTTCGAATAACGTTTGAGGTGAAACATCGATTTGTGCTTGGCATACTTGCGGATAGGCTACAATGGCCGCCATAGCGACTAGTGTCCACGACCTTAGTGACGTGTTAAATTGTTGAAAAAACTTCATAAAAATTTGTAACCTCTTATCCAATTGTGTGCAGTATGTATTGTTATAGTCATTGCATGCAACAAGACCTGCTGCAACCTTGTCTTCTTTCATGTGCTTTATAAAATTTCTATACGGCTGAGAGGGGGATAAAGATGATTGAAGATGTGAGCGCAGTCATCCTCATTGCTACCCTTGAAATAATGTTCAGAGCCCAAAC
The DNA here is from genome assembly GCA_047621375.1 of Glaciecola sp. Classification (GTDB taxonomy): domain Bacteria; phylum Pseudomonadota; class Gammaproteobacteria; order Enterobacterales; family Alteromonadaceae; genus Glaciecola. The sequence continues at coordinate 2,751 of JBLHOI010000041.1, read as the reverse complement.
ATAACTATACTACAACAAGTTCATTAACAAACACTTAAGATATCGGGAGAGGGCATGTTTGGTCGCTTATTTATACTTTTCGCAATACTGCCTATTCTTGAAATTATGTTGCTGATCAATGTGAGCGATAATATCGGTGGCTGGAATACGTTTGCAATCGTGCTTATTACTGCATTTTTTGGTGCTTATTTTGTGCGCAGGGAAGGTGCAAATACCTTACGAGATGTACAATTGAAAATGGCACAAGGACAAATTCCGGGTAAAGAATTAAGCGAAGGCTTATTGTTGCTGGTGGCCGGCGTGTTGTTAGTTACGCCGGGTTTTATTACCGATGTGGTCGGCCTACTGTTTACCATCCCATTTACCCGAACTCCTATTGCTGCGGCACTAGTAACATCGTTTATGAAGTCAGGTAAAGTTCAAGGTGGTTTTTCATTTCATCAGCAAGGGCATAATGGCTCTGCTTCCGCAAGGTCGGAGCAATATAATGACCAAGGAAGTGTCTTTGATGCTGAATATAAAGACACGACTAATAATGCGGGCCAAATAAGCGCAGATACGTCTAGTATTTGCAGCAAAGAAGAGGGTAAGTCTGGATGCGCTCCGTCACCCGACGAGAAAAACAAGAACGATTTAGAAGAGAATAAAGAAAAAAATCGTCCAAATTGATATTATTTTATATCAGCCCCTTGTGTTATGTCGGCCTAACCCCATTTTAACCGCAATCCAAATTTTATTAGTTGTAAGACTAATACAAAATCGTAGCTGATTATTTTCTGATAATCAGCTGTTTTAACTTAAACCAATTATATTGGAATTTTCTGGAGATTTGAAAATGGCAATTCGTCCTTTACACGACCGCGTCATCATTAAACGCGAAGAGCAAGAAAGTAAATCAGCTGGTGGCATCGTATTAACGGGCTCCGCTGCTGAAAAGTCAACTCGCGGTAAAGTTATTGCAGTGGGCAACGGTCGCGTTCTAGAAAACGGTGACGTTAAAGCTTTAGACGTTAAAGTGGGTGACATGATCATCTTTAGTGACGGCTACGGCGTAAAAACTGAAAAATTAGATGGCGAAGAAGTACTTATCCTTAGCGAAAACGACATCTTAGCGATTGTTGAATAACAGCAACGTTTCAATTATTAACGTTTAATTCGAACTTTTTGTTTTATGAGTTTTATTCCCAAAAAAACGAAAAGTAGATGCAATAAATTTAGAGGAAATTAATCATGGCAGCAAAAGAAGTACGTTTTGGCATTGATGCTCGCAATAAAATGCTGAATGGCGTAAACATTCTAGCAAATGCAGTTAAAGTAACGCTTGGTCCAAAAGGCCGTAACGTCATTTTGGAAAAGTCGTTTGGTTCTCCAACTATCACTAAAGACGGTGTGTCAGTTGCTAAAGAAATCGAATTAGAAGATAGATTCGAGAACATGGGCGCACAGATGGTCAAAGAAGTTGCGTCTAAAGCAAATGATGAAGCAGGCGACGGTACAACTACGGCAACTGTTTTGGCACAAGCTATCGTAGTAGAAGGCTTGAAGTCTGTCGCTGCGGGCATGAATCCGATGGATCTGAAGCGTGGTATCGACAAAGCAGTCATCGCTGCTGTAGAAGAGTTGAAGAAACTCTCTACAGAATGTGCAGATACTAAAGCAATCGCTCAAGTAGGTACTATTTCAGCTAACTCTGACGAGATTATCGGCCAGATCATTGCTGAAGCAATGGACAAAGTTGGCAAAGAAGGCGTTATTACGGTTGAAGAAGGTCAAGCACTGCATAACGAGTTAGATGTTGTTGAAGGTATGCAGTTTGATCGCGGTTACCTTTCTCCATACTTCATGAATAACCAAGAGAACGGCACGGTAGAGCTAGATGCACCCTACATTCTGTTGGTAGATAAAAAAGTTACTAATATTCGTGAGTTGTTACCAACGCTCGAAGCAGTAGCAAAGGCATCTAAGCCATTATTGCTTATCGCTGAAGACGTCGAAGGCGAGGCGCTAGCGACACTAGTTGTGAATAACATGCGCGGTATTGTTAAAATTGCGGCAGTTAAAGCACCTGGTTTTGGTGATCGTCGTAAAGCAATGTTACAGGACATCGCTACACTAACTGGCGGAACTGTGATTTCTGAGGAAATCGGTTTAGAGCTTGAAAAAGTTCAGCTTGAAGACTTAGGTACAGCAAAACGCGTTGTTATTACAAAAGACAACACAACAATCATTGATGGTGCCGGCGAGTTGGAAGCTATTCAAGGTCGTTGCAGCCAGATCCGTGCACAAATTGAAGATTCGTCTTCAGACTACGACAAAGAGAAACTGCAGGAACGTTTAGCTAAATTATCTGGCGGCGTTGCGGTAATTAAAGTCGGTGCGGCGACTGAAGTTGAAATGAAAGAGAAGAAGTCACGTGTTGAAGATGCACTTCATGCAACACGCGCAGCAGTTGAAGAAGGCGTTGTACCTGGTGGTGGTGTTGCCTTGGTTCGTGCCGCAGCTAAGTTAGCTAACTTAACTGGTGACAACGAAGATCAAACATTGGGTATTAAACTGGCACTACGCGCAATGGAAGCTCCTTTGCGTCAAATCGCTACGAACGCAGGTGCAGAAGCTTCTGTTGTTATTAACGAAGTTAAAAACGGTACAGGTAACTTCGGTTACAATGCTGCTAATGACACATACGGCGACATGCTAGAAATGGGTATACTTGATCCAACTAAAGTAGCTCGCTCTGCATTGCAGTTTGCA
>JBLHOI010000040.1:0-10098 GCA_047621375.1 Glaciecola sp. | reverse complement strand
GGAAAAAGTTGATAAGCAACGTAGCGTTTATACTTCAGCTCAAGCCGTGTTGAAAGCGGCTAATGTGAAAGTTGTACAGTCTGATGCAGGTATAGAAGCGGCTAAAGCAGGTATCCAGCGACTTCAAATTAATATTGCCGACAGCACCCTCAAAACACCTATTCGAGGTCGAGTATTATATCGACTCGCAGAACCGGGTGAAGTATTAGGTAGCGGCGGAAAAGTCTTATCTGTACTTGATCTAACCGATGTGTATATGAGCATCTATTTACCAACTTCTGAAGCAGGTAGAGTAACGATAGGTTCCGAGGCGCGTATCGTACTAGACGCGATTCCACAATATACATTGCCCGCCAAAGTAACGTTTGTCTCTGCGCAAGCGCAGTTTACGCCTAAGACCGTCGAAACTCATAACCAGCGTGACAAACTGATGTTTCGAGTGAAAGTAAAGATTGACTCCCTATTACTCAAAAATCACATCAACCAAGTAAAAACAGGCGTGCCTGGACTGGCTTATGTCTTATTAGCGCCAGAAAAAGAATGGCCAGAGCAGTTACAGGTGAGAGTCCCTGAATGATGCCTGATGATTCGGTACCCACAAGCATTGCCAAACTCAGCAAAGTAACACATCGCTATGGTGATACTTTTGCTCTAAGTGACATTAACCTAGAATTACCCGCTGGTAGCATGGTAGGTTTGATCGGGCCAGATGGTGTAGGTAAATCTACTCTTTTAGCGCTTATCGTGGGAGCTCGCGCTATTCAGTTGGGTGAAGTAGAAGTATTGGGTGGCGATATGCGAAATAGTCGTTTTCGTTCTACGGTTTCACCACGCATTGCGTATATGCCCCAAGGCTTGGGTAAGAATCTGTACCCAACGTTATCCGTCTATGAAAATATAGATTTTTTTGGACGCCTCTTTGGTCAACGTCGCAAAGAGCGCGAACACCGCATTAAAGACTTGTTAAAAAGCACTGGATTGGAGGCTTTTGCAGATCGTCCCGCAGACAAACTTTCAGGCGGTATGAAGCAAAAACTCGGTTTATGTTGCGCGTTAATTCATGACCCCCAACTATTGATTTTAGATGAGCCAACTACCGGTGTAGACCCTCTTTCCCGTCGTCAGTTTTGGCAACTAATTGAACGTATTCGCAGCCGCCAAAAAGACATGAGCGTGCTGGTTGCTACTGCTTATATGGAAGAGGCGGATGATTTTGACTGGCTAGTAGCAATGGATGACGGCAAAATAATCGGCACGGGTAGTCCAAGTGAAATAAAGACTCAAACGGGACAAGATACGCTTGATGAAGCTTTTATTTCACTGCTTCCCGAAGAAAAACGCCGCGGCCACCATACACTTGTTGTGCCACCCCGTCAGAAAAGATCAGAAGCTACCGAAGCCGCTATTACTGCTACAGGACTAACCAAAGAATATGGCGATTTTACTGCAGTCGATAAGGTCAGCTTGAGTATTGATCACGGTGAAATTTTCGGTTTTCTTGGGTCCAACGGTTGTGGAAAAACCACCACGATGAAAATGTTAACCGGATTGCAACCTGCAACAAGTGGCGAAGCAAAATTGTTTGGTCAAAAGGTAGACGCAAATAATATAGAAACCCGCAAGCGCGTTGGTTTTATGTCACAAGCATTTTCACTCTACAGCGAACTTACTGTGCAGCAGAATATGGTATTGCATGCGCGCCTATTTCATTTGTCGCATGAACATATACAACCGCGCGTTAAGGAATTAATAACACGTTTTAATCTCGAAAAATACCGTGACGATTTTCCCGCAGATTTGCCTCTCGGTATTCGTCAACGTTTATCACTCGCGGTGGCGGTAGTGCATAATCCTGAAATACTAATTCTTGACGAGCCGACCTCTGGGGTAGATCCAGTTGCACGTGATGACTTTTGGGAATTACTCATAGAGCTATCCCGTGAACAAGGTGTCACTATTTTTATCTCAACCCATTTTATGGATGAAGCCGCACGCTGTGACCGCATTTCGCTAATGCACGCGGGAAAAATACTTGCTAGCGAAACGCCAGCAGGACTCTGTAAAATATGTGGTGTCGAGACTCTGGAAGAAGCCTTTATCGAATATTTAGAAAAAGCTGTGGCTAAATCTACCTGCTCGACATCTACTACGAAATCAGCCGCCTCTACATCAACAGATAACAACGTAGATCCGGAACTGAACACACAAACTGCCCGAACAAACAACTCAAACAAGTATTTTAGCCCATTGCGACTATTCGGTTATGCGCACCGGGAGGCGCTGGAATTATGGCGCGACCCGATTAGGCTAACGTTTGCCTTGCTGGGTTCAATAATCCTAATGTTCATTCTTGGTTATGGTATTACTTTCGATGTAGAAGACCTGAGCTTTGCCGTGATGGATCAAGATAAAACACCTGAAAGCCGCGACTATATCCAGAATATTGTTGGTTCTCGTTATTTTATCCAAAAAGATGATATTAGAAGCCCTGCCGAACTTGAACAACGAATGCGAAGTGGCGAATTAAGTGTCGCGATTGAGATTCCTCCCAATTTTGGACATCAATTAAAGCGTAACAGAACACCAGAAATTGTGGTCTGGATTGACGGCGCTATGCCGTTTCGAGCAGAAACCATAAAAGGCTATATCTCGGGTACTTACTATGCTTACCTAACCGATCTGTCTCTACACACCTATGGTGTCATCCCGAGCTTGGTCCCCGCTAATATTGCATCGCGCTATCGCTACAACCAAGACTTCAAAAGTATTGAAGCGATGGCCCCCGCCGTCATTCCATTATTATTGGTTTTTATTCCAGCAATTTTAATGGCACTTGGCGTGGTGCGCGAAAAAGAATTTGGCTCAATCATCAATCTCTATGTTACCCCAGTAACTCGGTTTGAATTTTTAATCGGTAAACAATTACCTTACATTCTGGTGAGTATGATCAGCTTCATCGGCCTAGTAGTGCTAGCAATTTACGTATTTGGTGTCGAACTTAAAGGTAGTCTGTGGGCGCTTAGTTTTACCGCATTGCTCTATGTCACGTGCACCACTGGATTGGGACTTTTAATTTCAGCTTTTACAAAAACACAAATTTCTGCGCTGGCCGCCACCACGGTAATTGTCTTAATGATTGCTGTTAATTTTTGCGGTTTGATTGATCCCGTAGCGTCCTTAGAAGGACTTGGAGCGATCATAGGTAAACTGTTTCCAACCACCTATTTTCTTGAAGCTTGTCGTGGTGTATTCAACAAAGGCCTAAATTTTTCTGATCTACATTATCAGATTTTGCCTTTACTGGCCTTTATTCCGGTGCTGACATTGGCCAGTGTTTTTCTACTTTCAAAGCAGGATAAATAGCCATGCAACGAGGTGGTAATATTCTTCAATTAGGCATCAAAGAATTACGTAGCCTTTGGCGAGACAAAGTTTTGCTATTGTTTGTGCTATTTGCCTTTACTGGATTGATCTATGTAGTCTCCTCTGCTACTTCCTTAGAATTGAACAACGCCCCCATTGCTGTCGTCGATGAGGATCAGTCACCTCTGTCTAAACGTATCATCAATGCCTTTTTCAAACCTTATTTCAGCACCCCTGATATTATTGCATTAAACGAGATTGATCTCTCGCTTGATGACGGAAGTTATACCTTTGTTTTGGATATTCCCCCACACTTTCAACGTGATGTGCTCGCTGGCAAGATGCCAACGCTGCAAGTAAATATTGATGCCACACGCATGTCGCAAGCCTTTATCGGTGATAACTATATCCAAACCATTATTAGCGCTGAAATTAATGAATTTGTAAAAGGCTATCGAGACGTATACACATTACCTATCCAACAATCCTCACACATAATGTTTAACCCAAACCTCACAAGTGTCTGGTTTGGTAGCGTTATGGAACTGATGAATGTGATTACTATGATTTCTATTATTCTGACGGGAGCGGCGGTCATCCGTGAACGTGAACACGGCACATTAGAACACTTACTAGTCATGCCATTATCACCCTTTGAAATAGTTGTCGCTAAAATTTGGGCCAATGGTGTGGTCATTCTGACACTTGCGGCTTTCTCACTGTTTGTGGTGATAGAAGGTTTCTTGCAAGTCCCCATTCACGGCTCAGCAGCACTGTTTTTATTTGGAGCATCAATACACTTATTTGCAACGACATCACTAGGAATATTATTGGGCACTCAAGCCCGCACTATGCCCCAGCTAGGCTTACTAATGATCCTGATCCTGCTTCCGTTACAAATGCTATCAGGCGGAGTCACTCCTCGTGAAAGCATGCCAGATATTGTTCAGAACATTATGCTCATCGCACCCACTACTCACTTTGTAGAGTTCGCTCAAGCAATTTTATATAGGGGAGCTGGATGGGATGTAGTTTGGCCATATTTTCTCGCCTTGCTAGGGATTGGTACCGTGTGTTTTCTACTCGCACTTACACGCTTTCGAAAATCAGTGGCACTTAATTAGGTGTTTATAGGGAAATAGACATTATCAAGTGTGACCCCTGATTCATATAAGAGTAAGCGTAAGAGCAACCGCACATAGCGACCCATTAACGAGGCGGTAAACTTACATTCCAAGGCAATAAATCATTCAGAGTTTGATCATCATGACGTTCACTCAATACGCTGATAACATGATCCAGATAATCGAATGGCACTAAGTTATTCGCTTTCGCCGATTCAACGATACTGTAAAGAATGCTGCTGGCATGAGCACCATTTACGGTGCTTGAAAATAACCAGTTTTTCCGTAAGCGTACGGGCATCCGATCCCACCTACGAATAAATTATTTAGCCTGTAAACTTATATTCCAAGGCAATAACTCATCTAGAGTTTTATCATCCTGACGATCACTCAACACATCAATAATATGATGCAGATAATCGAATGGTATTAAGTCATTAGCTTTGGCAGTTTCGACAAGACTATAAAGAATGCTGCTAGCATGCGCACCGTTTGCGGTATTTGAGAACAGCCAATTCTTTCGTCCAATCACAAAGTGTTTGATGGCTCTTTCTGCGCGGTTGTTATCGATATTAAGCTCGCCGTCTTCAAGATAACAAATCAGCTTTGGCCATTGATTTAAACTGTCGACTAGCGCTTTACCTAATGCAGATTTTGTCGGTACTTGTTGAATAGATTTATCTAACCAGGTCTTATATTCTTCAAGTAACGACGTTACGTGCTCTTCTCGATAAGCTTGTTTTTCAACTGGCGTTTTATCTTTAATCAACGTCTCAATACGATACAGCTTTTTAATATGACTCATCGCCCAAGTGGCTTTACTCGCTTTAGAGTTATCTTTACTTTGTGTGATATCAGCTTCTTTGAATTTACGGCGAGCATGTGCCCAACATACTGCCAAGCTAGCATCCGTCCCAGCATAACCTTGATAACCATCCACCTGTAAATAGCCAGAGTGCCCCTATAAAAAATCAATCGCACACTGACACGCCCGACTTTCGTGAAAATCGTATAGAATAATATTAGGTGTGTCAGAGCGATTATTTTCAGGTGAGTCGGTGCCTGTGCAATATAACCACATATAGCACTTTGACTTTTCAGACTCGATGACCTTTAAAGCGGTTTCATCGGCTTAAATGACATTTTGTTGTAAGAGTATTTGGTGTAGTTTGTCATAAAGAGCTTTGAGTAAATCTACACTTTTTAGTATCCAACCCGACATGGTTTGTCGACTTAGATCTATACTATATTGCTTAAACATACTTTCTAGCCGGTAAAGCGGTAAACCATACTGGTATTTACTGGTGATAATTTGACTTAATAGGCTGACGGTCGCAAAACTCTTTGGTATCGGTGATGTGGGAGCCGGGGCTTGATTTCAACTTGGGTGGCATGTTGTTCGCAGTGATGACAACTGTACTTGGGGTGAACATGCTCAACGACTTTCACCTGCGCGGGAATGAACTCAAGCATCTCGCTTTTATCTTCATCCATTTTATGCAATTCATGGCCACAGCCATGACAACTTTTATCCTCTTCTGCAATATCGTGAATGACACCCTCACGAGGAAGGTCTTTTGGCAAAGGTTTACGAACAGGCTTCTTACGTTCGTAAGTAATCGATTCTCTCTCAGCTTCGGTTTGTTCTATTTCTGATTCAGCAATGAGTTCTTCAACTTCATTAAATAATTCACCCTATCCTGGGTAACCTTCAGTACTTTTACCAAATTGTTTATGCTGAGCTAAACGAAACTTCTCAGTAAGATAAGCGATAGTTACATCTCTTTCTGCGAGTAGTTTCTTTAGTAAAGCGGGGTCATCAGGGAGTGACTCTATGTCTATTTTTATGAGTGTATTTTAACAAATACGGCGTTAACTTGCTGTTTTTATTTGACCTAGTTCAGGGTTTTTAGAATGTTATATTTTGATAGTTTACCTCCTGATGACCTATCACATCATAGCCTTCAAACAACTAGCGTAACTGCTGTTCATTCAGCTCAACACAATCTTCATCTGCTCGGCTTGGCCACTTGAACTTATCTTTCTCCAGTCGTTTGTACCATAAGGCAAAGCCTGTTTTATCCTAATACAAAATCTTGAGCTTATCTTTTTCCTTATTGCAGAATATGAATAAAGCATCGCTCATTACAGGTAAGTCCATCTCTGATTCAACGATGATCGACAAGCCATTGATCGACTTTCTAAAGTCGACAAACTGCCTATGGAGATAAATCCGAGAAGGCGAAACGAACATATTCATAATAAATCCTTTATAACGCTCACCAAAAAGTAAGAAGATATGGACTCAGGAAAAGACAGCTCACCGGCGCTAGTTGCAAGAGTAATGGTCTGCCTTGAGCTTGAGATCCCAGTTATTTGCTTAGAAAAGTGACGAACAACTGTCGCTTCGACAAAGCTATTTTTAGCTGCGTATTTCTGCTTATGAAGGTAAAACGACGAGGTGCTAATTTTATTAATAGAACAGAAGTCAGATATGCTTAAACCAGACATTATGTAAACCAAATCAAGTAAAATAAATGTCCTTAAAAACATCAAGAAAGTCAGCTAGATAGTTAGAATGATATAAATTTAGGTGACGATAAACCACTGGTTAATCACCTAAAGCTGGCAATTTTCAAATAATGATAAACCGCGTGCCAGTATTCAAGAAGCTGGCGATACCAAGACTATTCAGCCAATTGAAGCCAGAAATTTTCCGTCCAATGGCGTAAGCGATCTACGAAGTACATTTGAGCTCTAGTCAGAGCCTAGCATGGTGTTCCTGGATCGCTTACGGTTGATATTCGAGAAGCATAAGATATAAAAGCTACTCGCCTCGACCTCCATTGATAATGTCTGCTTCTTCTTGAGTACCTGGCCGTGTGTCTGATAAACGGAAGCCATTAGCTAGATTGCCATCATGACAATCGAGGCCTTGCTTAAGACAATTATCTAGCAGCATCTGCATCAACTCAGGTTGCCAGCCATTCATCCAATCAGCATGTAAAGACATTCCGCCAGAATTAGCATCAGGGGCTTCATACATATCAGAAGCAAGTTTCCAATTATCTGATTTCTGAGTATCAGGGTGGGAAACACGCTGGGTAACTGCATAACCAAAATGATAACTTAGTCTTACGAGCGATGTAGGGTGGCTGTCTGGACAAACTATTTGACCGCCTCCTTTGATAGGGTATGCCAAATGGCTTTGGTGATTATCTGAATCTAAGTTGACGCCATCCCAGCAGTTGGGAAAAAGTAGATCTGCACGCACTATATCACCTGCTTCACAGCTAGGAATACCAGGGGTATACAGTAGAACATCATCATCATCGGCAGCGCCCCAACTGTTACAATGCCAACGAACAATCGATGTGTCCTGCTCTTGGCCTGGTTGACCCATACCACTTCCTACTATAATTCGCATACCAAGTGGGATTGGTTGAATAGCCTCTAGGTCAGTCGTTGCAGCAGAATAATAAAAGAGTTCATGAGATTCATCAGGGTCACCTGTTATCCCCGGCACCGTCACCCATGCTGGGTCACCATTAGTGTCCAGGAGTCGCTCTCCAGAATTATCATATGAAGGCGCTAATAGCGCAGGCGCCCAATAAGCTGACCTGTTAAGCACGTTACCTTGGCAAGTTCCTTCACCGCTTGTAAACAAGCTTTCATCCGTGGTGTTATGGTCGACAAGTGTGTTTCCGTAAAATCGATGTAAGTGAGCTGCACCTTCTTCACCAGGAAAAACGATCGGGTCGTTATAGCTAGAATGAGAAAAATCACATTTAACTCTAAATATTCCGAGCCAACCTTCTGAAACTGCAGGGAACTCGCTTTCTGTCATTAATTCAACGTGATGTAGTTCATTGCCGATTGGCTCGGTCACGCTGACCGTTTCCCATACGTAAATTTCTTCAACGCCTTCTGCACCCAAAGCATCGACGGCTTTAACGCTGAAGTTCTGCTCTCCGACAGATAATGGCATCAATTTGATGGGGGTTTCACAGGGACTGAAACCTTCGGAATTCAATTCACATAAATAACTTACCCCGTCTTCAGCACTGAATTCGAATTGGGCATAAGCATCGTAAGTTTCTAACGATGGTGTTTTAGTAAAACTGATATCTAAGTTACTTACAGTATTGCTTTCTTCTTCAATACTCGACGTTGAGCCTCCGCCACAGCCAACTATTGTTAATAGAACAGCACTCGTTATTGCTAAATGAATACTTGAATTGGTTAACGTCTTATTTCGATTCATCAGATGGTACGCCTTATTGTAGGTAATAAATAAAAATGTGATTATTCGATTATGTAAGTGAAACTCTCAGATTCATTAACGCTATACTGACCACCGATACTGCCAAGCATTTCGTAAGCAGCTGCATTGGTTCGTACTGTAGACGAATCTTGGTAATAAACGAAATCCTGAATTTATCGGTGATTACAACGCCAGTGTTTTTTATACATCCAACAGTTGTTGTTGTTGTTGTTGTTGTTGTTGTTGTTGTTGTTGTTGTTGTTGTTGTTGTTGTTGTTGTTGTTGTTGTTGCGTTTGGACTGGACGACCAAAACATTGCGACCTTCATGTTCTTGGTCAAGTACGAATACGGTTTTAACTGGAACGATCATTTTCACTTTGTGGCCTTTGTTATGAGGACTAACAGCACAAGCTGAAAGTATTATGAGAGATGCAATACTAAAAACTATTTTCGTATTCATTTGATACCTCATTAATTAATTACTGCCCATGGCAGTGATGGTTTTATTGCTATTCATATATATAACGTTTCAAAGGTCATTTTGTTTATAACGGGAAAATATATTTTATAAGACTGTTACTGATATTTTTGTTTTCTCCTGAAAGGACCATATGCTGGCTCATATTCTTTGTTTTCTTAGCTGACCGATAGACGTGTTAACTTTGCAGTTAAATTGTGTAAGAAATATGGATTAATATTGAAAGCGAACATTTTCGGATGAGCTGAATGTCTACTTGAGGGTATTTTGGGCTTTAAAGTTCGTCTCCTGAGCATTCATTAGAGGTTTGATTATTTCCAGTAGTATTAAGGTTCAACATCAGTATCGATAAACGGACGGAGTAAGGACGAACCATTGGCGTTCTTGTATGGCATATATCATAGATAAAACTCATTTACATATACGCTAGTAGGTATCTTTAATACTTGATCAAAAATAGCAAAGGCATCAAACGAAGTTGCCGGACTTTCATAGGCCTGTGCCGCCAACTGAATATGTTCAGCGATGCGATTGTTGCCATAGATGGCTTTTTAAATTTAAAGCGTCAAACAATAAATCTAATAACTACACACCAAAGAAAGTACAGACTGAAATTGATCGCGTTGAAAAGCATATCAGTCGCTATCTTACTGAACTGGATAAAAGTGATGACAAGGAAAAAGAAATCGATACCTCGCCAATTGAAGACAAACTAACTTGGTTGAAAATGCGCCTTGCAGAATTAAACTTACTCAAAGATAAAGTTGATGAACACCCCGATAAACAAATATCCACCATCGACCCAGACTCAAGGTTAATGCAAACATCTGGAATGCAGACGAAAGTTTGTTACAACCTTCAAAGTGCC
>JBLHOI010000039.1:0-10423 GCA_047621375.1 Glaciecola sp. | reverse complement strand
AAGCGCTCATAAATGACTTTAAACCAGCATACGAAAGACTCATTGCATGGCAGACAGCAGACAAAGTAAATGCAACAACGCAAGCCCTCGGTGCTAGTGCACTGCCTAACGGCCTCGCGTTTTATAACGAACGTTTGGCGAACCAGACAACAACAAATCTGAGTGCCGACGAGATACACAACATCGGCTTAGCGGAAGTTGCTCGACTGCGCAGTGAGATGGAAGTGGTACAAGCTGACTTTGGTTTTGAAGGTAGCTTACAAGAATTTTTTGTTTTTCTGAGGGAAACCAAAGATGATCGACGTTTGTACTACCCTGATACTGATGAAGGTCGCCAAGGTTATATTGACGATGCAACAGCAGCGATCAATAAAATTAAAAAAGTACTGCCTGACTATTTTGGAATATTGCCAAAAGCTGACATGGTTGTAAAACGTGTTGAAGCTTTTCGCGAACAAGCCGGCGCAGCGCAGCATTACTCCTCATCCACGCCTGATGGTTCAAGACCCGGTGTTTACTATGCACACTTATCCGATATGACTGCAATGCCTAAGCGTGAGCTTGAAGTCATTGCTTATCATGAAGGTTTGCCAGGTCACCATATGCAGATAGCTATTTCACTCGAACTGGAGAACGTACCTACGTTTCGTAAGCAGTCCTATTTAAATGCTTACGGTGAGGGATGGGCTTTATACTCGGAACGGTTAGCTAAGGAAATGCCAGGCACTTATCAGGACTCACTTTCAGAATTTGGTCGTTTAGGTTCTGAAATGTGGCGTGCAATTCGCTTAGTTTTAGACACTGGTTTACATGCGAAAGGTTGGAGTGAAGAAAAAGCGATTGCCTATTTCAAAGAGAATTCTGCGATTACCGCAGAGCAAGCACAGTCCGAAGTACGCCGTTATTTAACTATTCCAGGACAAGCGACAGGTTATAAAATTGGGATGATAAAAATTCAGGAACTACGAGCTCTTGCTGAGCAAAAGCTGGGTGATAACTTTGATATTCGTGCTTTCCATGACGTTATTCTAGGCGGCGGTGCTTTACCTATGGTTATGCTAGAACGTAAAGTAAAAGCATGGATTGCTAGTCAGGAATAATCCTGACTTTGCATATTACATTAAACGACACAAACGGGTTCTATAACGCCTTCAATTCCTTGCAATTGATAGACAAAAATATTACCCGATTGTGGTTCTATATTTAAACGTTCGGGGGCCAATGAATGCTTAGCTGTTGTGACAATCAGCCAATCCATAGTTGGACCGCCTATCGCCACACTCGAAGGTTGGCTAACCGGCATATCGACAACTAAGTCAATCTCACCATTGGGATTGTATCGGACAACCTGCGACGCTCCCCATTGCGCATTCCACAAATAATCCTGTGAATCAACTATTGCACCATCCGGAAACCGATGTCCTTGGGTTGTTGCGAACACTCTTTCATTCGAAAGCCGCGTAGTTTGCGTATCAAAATCGTAAGCGTTAATAGTCCGCTTTGGTGAATCGGCGTGATACAGCGTTTTGCCATCCGTACTCCAACATAAAGCGTTAGAAATCGACACATTCGAAACTTTTGCATCACATTCCCCTGCTACATTTAGACAATATAGCTTACCTAACACGGGCGCTTTCGAGTTTGTACTATCTTGCTCGTTGTCTTCTTCATCAGATTCATTCATTGTGCCAGCCCAAAAGCGACCTTGGCGGTCGGTGCGGCCATCATTAAATCGATTTGTCTTTAGGTGTTTTTCAGGCTGAGCTAACCACTCCAAATGCTCGGTTATCAGATTATAACGCGCTATCCCAATATCAAATGCCGCTATTATCTCATTCTCAATAGGCGTAAACGAAAAGCAGCCAATACGATGTGGCATATCAAAAGTTTCAACACCATGCGTTTTAGGCGAATAACGTTGAATTTTAGCTGCAACGATATCGACCCAATATATGGCTTGCTCAGAGTTATTCCAAAGTGCGCATTCGGCTAGAATACATTGAGAGTTGATACTGAATAGTAACTTGCCAACCTTTTTCGATCGTTGAACTTGTGTCAATCTAACAACCTCTTTGCAAGAGCGAAAAAATGCTTAGGCGGTTTCTTCACTTAATTGATTTATACTTTGGAAAACAGAATTAAACCCCAACAAAGTGGTCGTTGTTACCTGACAAATTTCTGTAGCGATCAACTGCGAATTCAACACACTGGAAAAACAAGAACTCAGGTGAGGCGCACCAATAACACTCACTTTATCCATTTTAGTGAGGTTCCATTCTGTTGCATTTATTGCCGCACGAACATCACTACCGATCAGTAAACCTGAAAGATAGGAGGTTGCCTCATCCGCACTTAACTGTCCAAATAACTGTCTTGAGCGCACACTAAATAGCCCATGAATTAAACTGCCTGTTTCACTATTTAATGTAAAAACGGCACCAGAGTTGAAGGCTTCCTGATTAAACACCGTCGCTTTTTCTTGGATCAGCACACTATGATTAACAATGAGGTCGAATAACTCCCCCGTTAACGCCGTTTTAAACAGCTTAATTTTGCCGTCTTCAACCAACACCCATTTAGTATGAGTACCTGGCAGGCAAACTAAATGTCGCCCTACTTGGTTTTGTTCTGCTAATTGCAACCAACCTAAAATTTGCAACTCTTCGCCGCGCATACAATCATAATTGGTATTTTCAAGCTTACAACTCAAACCGGGAATAACAGTAATATTATAGCCATTGCATTCAAAATTAACGCACGATTTCGCCAGTTCCTGTGGTGATATCGGGCTGGCCAAATAAGGCGTTTCTTTCCAGCCAATACTCGAGCCTATTTGTCCTGCCATTAATACCGGTAGTTTCCCATACTCAAATTCCCAAGGCGATATGCATTCCATGAGGGTTTCCTCGAAACTTAACGCTGACTTACTAACGCCTAAGCCGACGCTGCGCGTGACTAGTTTTAAACTACCATCAGTTTTAACCTTACAAAGAAAAGCGCGAAGTCGACTCGTCCCCCAGTCAACAGCAATGAAATGTGCAGGTTTCTGCATTAAGTTCTCCCACCATCGATATTAATAGCCTGACCCGTAATCATGGATGAATTGTCAGAGGCTAGAAATAGAGCTAAATTAGCTACATCTTCCGGTTCTATGCGCTTTTTCAGAGCCATTGTTTCAGTCCACTTGTGCTCTTCTTCTTCAGTTAACCAACTTGCCAGCTGTCTATCCGTGGCAACCCACCCAGGCAAAATCGCATTAACTCGAATATTATCGATACCGAAATCGCGAGAAAGCGACTTTGTCATACCCATGAGTCCAGCCTTCGCGGTTACGTAACCCGTCATCTGTTGTGGTCCAATAAGGGCATTAATGGAACTGAAATTAATAATGCTACCCGAGGCATTCTCTCGCATGATTTTAAACGCCGCCTGTGAAGCAAAAAAAGCGGGGTCAAGATTAACCTGCATACATTTATGCCAATCATAAGCAGAGATATTTTCGACTTCTTGGCGAGCATCGTTGCCAACGTTGTTAACTAGCACATCCAAGCTTCCGAATGCTTTCGACGCTCCGACAATAGCCAGTTGTAAAGCTTCAGGTTCAGTAACATCCACTTGACGATACCAAAGCTCAGCACTCGCGTTTGCAGCTTTAATATTATTGATTAGCGCTGCCGAGGCGTGCTCATCAATATCAATAAAGGCAACTTTAGCTTTTTGTCCAACAAATGCCTTTACCATTGCCGCACCAATACCAGCTGCGCCTCCAGTTATAAAGACAACCTTGCCAATGAGGCTTGAATACTGTGTCGCGTTGTTGTCAATAGAATCAGTCACCCAATCCTCCATTTGTCATGTGTTGAAGAATATTGTTCAGGTTTTGAGCACGTAGCTATTACTCAGGTAATCAGTTAAGGTCTTTTGGCTTTTTATCATATTATATTAATAAAAAACATATATGATAATTCAAACATTAAATTAAGTATGATATAACCGATTTATTAATAAAATGGAAACGTTAACATGAAAAGCCCACAACGGCATAATCTAACTCACCAGCTCACTCACGATTTAGGAATTGCTATCGTTAATGGGAAGTATCCCATTGGTAAAGGTATGCCATCGGAAGCTGACTTGTGTATGGAATACGATGTGAGTCGCAGCTCCACTAGAGAAGCAGTGAAGATGCTTTCGGCAAAAGGGCTTCTATCCTCTCGTCCTAAACAGGGTATTAGAGTGCTACCGGAAAGTAGCTGGAATATGTTTGATACTGATGTGTTGACGTGGATTTTAAGTAGTAAACCATCCCTTTCGCTTCTTAAAGAATTTACCCAAGTACGCTTTGCGATTGAACCTGAAGCGGCGGCGCTAGCAGCTAAAAACGCAACGGATGAGCAACTTACAAAAATAGAGAGTGCTCTCAGCAGAATGGCAGATGCCGACAACGGCTTAGACGATCCGTTGGAAGCGGATATTGAGTTCCACACCACTATATTAGAAGCAAGCGGCAACCGTTTTTTCGCTCAGCTTTCGGATTTTATCGGTACCGCATTGCGGGTAAGTATACGCTACACCAATAAAATAAAAGGGGTTCCTGGGGCTGATGTGCAAAAACATGCTGATATTTTCAATACAATAAAATCAAGAGATGACAAAGCTGCACGTGAGGCTGTTTCAACTATTCTTGTTGAAGCTCTCGAACTGATCGAATCCAAGCTTTAAGCCAATCATATGGCTAATCATACTCAACAATTACTCAACACTTGGTATGCGCAACGCGATCAAATGGAGTGGGTCCTTGCAACTATTATTGGCACCGAGGGTTCTTCCTATCGTAAACCAGGTGCAATGATGATGATAAACAGCCTAGGTCAATATCATGGTTTACTTAGTGGCGGTTGTCTAGAATCCGATATCATGCGTCAATCGCGTCAATGTTGGGAGTCAGGTAATAACCGTATTATTCAATATGACATGCGTGAAGAAGAAGATATAGCTTGGCAACTTGGTATCGGTTGCGGTGGGCTTGTTCGTATATTATTGCAGCCTCTCAACGCGAAAAATAGCTATTTGCAACTAACCGACTTGCGCCAACTAATTAATCAGAATCAAGCGTGTAAGTATGTCCAAAGTATTGATGAGGGACCACCTAAAAATAGCCTTATATTAGCTGGCAGTAATACTGAGTTCACAGTTCAACAGGAAGCACAGTCAACTGTAAAAACGACGTCTGACGTTTTCGAACATATCATAAAACCGTCACTTAAATTAGCTATTTTTGGTGGCGGTATTGACGCTATACCAGTGGCTAAAATTGCGCATAATTTAGGTTGGCATGTATCCGTTGCGGATCCACGCACAGGTTATGCGCGGCAAGCACAATTTGCAGATGCAAAGCAGATAATTAAAACCTCCTTTGACAGCATATCCGAACACACATGGCTTTTGAATATCGATGCTATTGTCATCATGACTCACAATGTAACGCTAGATGCTCAAGCGTTGTCACTAGCGCAGCATAGCTCAGCGCGCTATGTTGGGATGCTAGGTCCGCTGCATCGAACTGATAGAGTTCTCAAAGAGGCTAGTTTAGTTTTATCCGAGCTAGATACTGAAACCACGCTCGAGCAGCCAAAAAATACTCGCGTATTGACTAAACCATTGGCAAACCCTATTGGTTTGAGATTAGGCGGGGAACTTCCCGAATCGATCGCTTTATCGATTTTGTCTGAGATCCATGCTTTTATTGAACAAGCGGACGCAAAGTCAATAAGTAGCATACTGAACTAGCATATAGTAAATAACTAAGTTCATAATTAAAATACAGAGTTTGCACAGCAAAGCATAAATACCATTAGGTATAACGTCGCACTTTCGTAACAACGCATAAATTGATAAGTTAGACCTTAAGGGACGACCTTCCGCCCTCAAGATCTGCAGTTTGTATAAGCATTATGGGTATCGCTATGAACAACCAAGATCAGCATTACCAGATCGAAGCAATATTGCTTGCAGCTGGCAGAAGTAAACGCTTCAACGATACTAAACAGCTTGCCATTGTAAATGACAAGCCAATGCTTATTGGTACTATAGAAATGTTAAAAGATGCTGAATTTAAGTCAATTACGGTTGTTTTAGGAGCAAATTCAGACGCGATTAAAAAGGTACTGCAACCGTTCTATTTACTGCCGTCTTTAGCGAGTAGAACATTACCAAACGTAACATCCATTATTGCAAGCCAATGGCAGCAAGGAATGGGCGCATCAATAGCCGCTGGTGTAAGCAATTTAGGCTCCAAAATCACGCATGTTTTTATTGGTTTAACTGATCAGGTGGAAATTCGCACAAAACAGTACAGTATGATGCTGCTGGAATCTCGAAAAAATCCTGACAACATTGTAGCCGCTTTTTATAATAACAAAGCCGGTGCTCCCGCTATTTTCCCCAGAGCATATTTTGCTGAACTATCGAAGCTAGAAAACGATAAAGGTGCGCGGGACATGTTGCGCGCTAATGCATCATCTGTCATCCATATTGACATGCCGGAAGCCGCTAGAGATATCGATACAAAAACAGATTTATTGTTGTATACATCAACTGCACAAGCCAACAAAAACAAAATACTCAATAAATAAACATTTGGGGGTCCACACTCGTATGGATCTAGGTTGCGTTGATAAAAATGTCGAATAATGTTCGGTTCTCAGTGCACTTTTATACGGCAAATAGGAGGTCATCTTCTGTGTGCTACCGACCTGAATGATCCAGAACCAGTGCTGTAAAAACATAGTACAAAGGCGAATAGACCGTATGAATGCGACATCGATAAAATCACGTAGTACCCGCGATTTTCTATTTCAACTATTAATACTCAGTTGTTTGCTTATCTCTGCTCTAACGCTGAGTAACTTGGCTTATTCCGCTGCGGCCAACGATGGTAGTCGAACGTCGACACAGTCAACGACACCTCAATATCAAGAAAAAGACAAGCGAATTTCTTTGGGCGGTGGTGTTGGCAAGGCAGACATTCCAATGGAGCGCAGCCTAACTGGCTTTGACAATGTTAACGAAACACTTTCACTCTGGGAATTAGGTTTAGGCGGCGGCGCTTTTTATACCCCAAAATACCCGGCCTCAAGTGAAGGCGAAGTTTTTGCTCTTGTATTGCCTTTTGTGGTGTATCGAGGTGAAACTTTCCGTATTGGCGACGGTGGCGGTGCTCGAGCAATCATTATAGAAAATGAAACCTTTGAAGTCGACTTTTCATTCGGTGTAGCATTGCCTAGCGACAGTGAAGATAATACGACACGCGTCGGTATGCCTGAGCTGGATTTTTTAGGCGAAATTGGTCCTCAAATGATTTTCATGTTGGGTAAATACGATTTCGATAAAAATGCAAAAGGCGAAAACATAGGCACGAATATAGGCAAGGGTAGACTCGATTTGAGACTTCAAGCTCGCGCTGTTTTTTCAACCGACTTTAGTAAAATTGAAGGGCGAGGCTTTATTTTCGAACCACAAATATCCTACCAACATCGTGGTTTCAAACATGAAGAGACTGCATTTAACATTTCATTCGGTGCTATTTTTGCTACCGAAAAAACACATGATTATTTTTATGAAGTGGCCGCTGAATTTGCGACGCCAGCCCGCACTGCCTACGATGCTAAAGCGGGCTATTTAGGCTCAGAACTAAGCTTAGGGGTCTCATTTAGAGTTAGTGATAATATCCGCGCTTTTATTGGCAGCTCTGCGCAATTTCATAGCTTAGCAGCTAACAAAGACAGTCCGTTGTTTGAAAAGGAAATCACCTACTCTGTTGGTACTGCATTTGTGTGGCGTTTCTATAAGAGTGAAGCAAAAGCGAAGTGGTGAGTATTTGATTAACGTAAACAGTAATTTCGTACGGCTTCCCCAGAATGGTCGTTATTCCGAGGAAGCACTAATAAATTTTCGGATTACTTGACTAATTTAAAAGGAACGTTAAGTTCAAGTGAGCTATCTGCTCCAACCCCAAGCAGAAAGTCACCAGCTTCAACATTTAATTGGTTGCGGATGTCATAGAAAGCCAAATCATCGGTATGCATTTCAAACACGACCTCAACGCTTGAGTTAGCCCTTATCAATAAGCGTTTAAAGCCTTTTAATTCCTTTACCGGACGAGTAACCGAGCCAACTAAATCTCGAACATACAGTTGTACAACTTCTTCAGCATCAACATCACTTGTATTTTCTACCATTGCGGTAACCATAAATGCCGACCCTAGTTTAATTTCATGTTGGCTAATGTTGACGTGGTGATATTCGAACTCAGCATAAGACAACCCATAGCCAAAAGGATATAACGGTGAAAAATGCGTGTCTAGATGGCTTGCCGCCATACCTAGTGAAGTCTGAGAGGCTCTAACAGGCACATCATCTATAAAAACGAAGCTTTCTTCGGTTGACGGTCGACCTGAATTTTTCTGCGCATAATAAATCGGAATCTGCCCAACAACTCTAGGGAACGATACCGGCAACTTACCAGAGGGCGACGCATCACCAAAGAGTAATTGCGCGATAGCGAGTCCCCCCATAGTACCCGGATGCCATGCATATAAAATACTGTCAACTTTGTCGAGTATTGGTTGCAAAGTTAGCGGCCTACCGGCTAACACAACTAATATGATAGGCGTCTTTGAGTGCGATAAATGCTCAATAAGTTCTACCTGAGCTCCTGGTAAGTCAATATTTGATCTGCAATGCGCCTCTCCAGATAATATCGATTCTTCACCTAAATATAGAATCGCTAGGTCGGCGTTGTTAGTCAGTTTAAGGGCTTTGTCAAAATGCTGAGTGTTTCTATCTCTTGAAGTGCCAAGCACCGATTCGAATTCTATCTCAATGCCCTCTCCCGCTAAGGCAATTAAACCGTCAAGGCAAGTAACACTGTGTTTCTCATTACCGTCGAACACCCAAGTACCTAATTGTTCATAGCCGTCGTGTGCCATCGGCCCAATAACAGCAATCCGTTTAGTTGCGCCCCTATTAATGGGTAACACCGGACTATTGTTATACCTACTTTTATTTTGAAGTAACACACAGCTTTTTTGTGCCGCTTCTTTAGCCGCTTCTAGGTTCTTAGCATTCAATAATTCAGGTAATACTTTGGGGTCGGTAAATGCGTTTTCAAATAAGCCTAACGCAAATTTCATCTGCAGAACATTCAGTACCATTTGATCGACTTCAGTCTCTTCAATCTGATTTTCTGCTATTAGAGCTGCCATATTATCAATATAACAGCTACTCGCCATTTCCATATCAACGCCCGCTTTAGCTGCTAAGTAGGCAGAGTCTTTGTCATCAGCAGACAAACCATGTACCTGAAGTTCTTTTATCGACTCCCAATCGCTCACTACCAATCCTTGATAATTCCACTCATCTCTTAACACCTGCTTCAACAACCATTGATTGCCCGTTGCAGGCACACCATTCAAATCACTGAATGAGGCCATAAAAGAGGCCACGCCCGATTTAGCTGCTTGATGAAATGGTGGCAGATAAACGTTGCGAAGTTCGTTTTCAGGAATATTAGTCGTATTGTAATCACGACCACTTTCACTCGCTCCATAGCCAGCGAAATGTTTTGCGCAAGACGCAATGGAGCCTGGTAATGATAAATTATCAGTTTGAAAGCCCTTGACCATCGCTGTGCATAGGGCTGAACATAAAAAGGGGTCTTCACCCAAACTTTCTGCGATCCTTCCCCACCGAGGATCCCGCGCAATATCAATCATAGGTGCAAACGTCCAATTCACGCCGACGGTTGCAGATTCTTCCCCAGCTATTCTCGCTCCTTTCTCGACGATATCAGGCGACCACGTTGCCGCCTGTCCCAGAGGAATTGGAAATATGGTTTTAAAACCATGAATAACATCACGACCAATCAGCAGAGGAATACCTAAGCGAGTCTCTTCAACAGCTAAGCGCTGCAACTCATTATTAGTCGCTAAATCGACTTCGTTGATAACGGAGCTTACTCTGCCTTGTCTTATTGCATCTGCTAAATCGTGAGGTATATGGCCGCCGGCACTGGATATTTGAGACAACTGTCCCAATTTTTCGTGTAATGTCATCTTGCTTAGTAGCTGCTTAGCTTGGCTGATAATGTCAGGAGAATACAAATTAGAAATGTACGAATTAGACAAGTGAGAACGGGACATAAAAAGACTCTTTTCAAATTGGGTTTAAAAAAACGTTGAAAAAGCTAGCCAGTCAAACGGCTGCGCCAGCAACTTACCCAGGCTACTTAATATGCGCACCTTAAACCTGAGACTAGCTTAGTCCAGCAAAATAAGGCAAAGCGGACTGCTAATGAGGTAGCGTGACACCGCTGTTGCCGTTCTCGCCAGGAATTAAGTGAATAATACGCCCCTACTTCCTT
>JBLHOI010000038.1:0-10491 GCA_047621375.1 Glaciecola sp. | reverse complement strand
TACCGCTGACTTTTCACCCATTCTCTCCAATGAAATTAGCTTTGGCATATTTAAGCGAAACAAGTCAGCTGGATTTTCGATCAAACCAGAATCAACCAATTGTTCAACTATTTTGTCACCTAATCCATCGATATCCAGCGCTTTGCGAGACGCAAAGTGCTTGATCGCCTCTTTGCGTTGCGCACCACAGACCAGTCCACCGGTGCATCTCGCTGTTGCCTCAGACTCAATTCGCTCTATGTGTGAATTACACTCGGGACAACGGGTTGGAAAAACAATCTCGTCAGCATTATCTGGACGTTGTGCTAACACAACTGATACGATTTGTGGGATAACGTCGCCTGCGCGTCGAATTATTACCTTATCTCCAATTTTCACGCCCAAACGCGCAATTTCATCCTGATTATGTAATGTGGCGTTTGATACCGTTACACCACCAACAAATATGGGCTGTAATCTTGCTACCGGGGTAATGGCACCAGTGCGGCCAACCTGAAATTCAACATCTAACAACGTGGTTAATTCTTCTTGAGCTGGAAACTTCTGTGCAATAGCCCATCGAGGTGCTTTAGAGACGAAGCCCAGACGTTGCTGTAAACTAATGTCATTAATTTTGAACACCACACCATCAATGTCATAAGATAGCGAATTACGCATTTCACCTATTTTAGTAAAGTAAGCAATGCATTCTTCAGCACCATTAGCAACCGAGGACTCTTTGCATAGCGGAATGCCCCATTCGCCTAGTGCAGCTAAGCGCTGCGTGTGTAAAGCAAGATCCGTTAGACTTTCACCTTCAATAACACCCATGCTGTAAGCATAAAATAATAATGGACGCTTTGCTGTAATTCGTGAGTCGAGTTGACGCAAACTGCCAGCTGCAGCATTTCTTGGATTGACGAATGCTTTATTACCCGCTTTCTTTTGTATCTCATTGAGTTGTTCAAACCCAGCCTTTGGCATGAACACCTCACCGCGCACTTCAACTCTGCTTGGAATGTTTTTACCGCGCAACTTGATTGGCACATTTGCAATAGTTTTAACATTTTGTGTAATGTCTTCACCAACTTGGCCATCCCCTCTTGTCGCTGCTCTTGTGAGTACGCCGTTTTCATAAAGTATTGACGCCGCCAAACCATCAAGTTTCGGTTCACAACTGAACTGCAAGTCATTGAACGACATCAGTCTGTCTTGCAAGCGTTTTTCAAATGCTATTAGGTCAGCCTTGTCAAAGCCATTATCGAGCGACAGCATTGCAACTTCGTGCACGACCGTGTCGAACTTCGACAGCGGCTTTCCACCGACTTTTTGACTTGGTGAGTCTAGAGTAACTAGCTCCGGATGCTGTTTTTCAAATACTATTAACTCAATCATTAAGCGATCGTATTGCGCATCGGGAATACTTGGAGCGTCCAATACATAGTATTGGTAGTTGTACTCTTCTAACTTTAATTTAAGCGCATCAGCGTGCGCTTTCACTTTATTTATTTCAGTCATTTTCACTATCGATTGATACGTTTACGTTCGTATTCGCGAATACGCTCTGAATATTTTTGCAAACCTTGTTTCGTCAATAAACCACGACCACCATCGAGAATTTGACAACTAAATTCCTCTGCTAATTTGCGTGCAGCGTTGTGCATCATATTAAAAACTTGCTGAGCGTCACCTTCAATAGGTAACATCATAAACAATGATAAACCGCGCGTACTGAAGTTTTCGATATTATCAATGTCGAAAACACCTGGCTTGAACAGATTTGCAAGTGAGAACAACACTGGACCTTTGCCATTGGTATTAACATGGCGATGGAAAATATCCTGTTCACCAAATTTCAATCCTAGCGTTAGTAACATTGGTAATAATGCTGCGCCCGATATTTCACGATCCTCAGGGGCTCTTATGTTAATCACAAGCACGTCCGTTTGTTGTTCACTTGGTTGGGCACTGTTCGCCTTTGCTGAGTTAGATTCTTGATGGGTCGGTGCGGACTGTTGCGTCGCCGTCGAAGGCCCTTTATTTGCTGAAGGCGCTTCATTAGAAAAGTCGATGCGCATTTGTTCTTCGTTGAGTTTATCCGTTGAATGCATGCTTGGTTCTTTTCGAATAACGTCGGCTACACTCTTTTTGCGGCGGGAAACTAACTTTCGAGCCTGAGCAGCAAGGCTAATAGATTGTACAGATTCCACTGCTGGCTCTATTGCATTCAGCTTAAATTCTGGCTCAACTCGGCCTCTGGAGTCCGTGTTCGTTTCAACTACAATTTCAGGTTGTATTTGAGGTTCAATTTCCGCAATTTTGTTTGCTTTAGGGTTCACGTCGGGGCTCGCGGCACTCGACTTCAATAAAAACGGTGGAGGCTCAGGAATATAGGCATTATCTTGATTATGCGATTGTCGATTCGGGCTCTCTGTTACTTTTACAGAACGCTGATACTCTGGCTTAGGTTGGGTTACAACACTACCATAGAGTTTTGGCGTAACTTGTTCGGGTTCTTCTGCAAGCTGAGCAAAATCCATTTCGCTGCGCTCTAATGATAAATCATCATCTAACGATAAATCATCTGAGCTACGGGCTTCGGGGTTACCAGTTTTTACTTCATTACCTTTGTTTACTGTACCCTCTGATGCCGCACTTGGCGAAGATTCAACATGACGTTGTGTATCACGAATAGCTTCAATGTCATCAATACCGTCTCGACATTCCGCACGCTTGCTAGCGGCTGCGACGCTGAGAGTAGACAAAAGTAGATCGTCATCATATTCAGTATCATTAGAATTACTGTAAAGAACATCTTGTTCATCAGCAGCACCGGTGACTATTTTATTTGACGAAACAACCCTAACACTGCCTATGCCATTAGTATCGAATTGCTCATCGTCATCCAACAATGGGTCACTTTTGTTCTGCCAGTTTCTAGATCCAGATTTTTTTTTCTCATTGCTCTTGGCGTTTTTCCTAATGGTCCACAAACCGTGGATCAGGATAGCGACTATAGCAACAATACCAAAAATCAAAAATGTTAAGCGCAAATCTTCCATTTTAAACTACTCTATTTATTATTATTCTGCGATAGCTAAAGCTTCTTCTACATCAACTGCTACCATCCTCGACACGCCTGGTTCTGCCATTGTAACACCAGTTAGATGACTTGCCATTTCCATTGCCACTTTGTTGTGTGTGATGTAGATAAATTGTACCGTTTTTGACATTTCTGAGACCAATTTACAAAAACGTTCCACATTTGCATCATCTAACGGTGCGTCTACTTCATCCAGTAAACAAAACGGCGCCGGATTTAATCTAAAAATAGCAAAAACTAATGATAGTGCTGTTAATGCTTTTTCTCCACCAGAAAGAAGGTGAATAGTACTATTTTTCTTACCCGGTGGTCGCGCCATAATCGTGACTCCTGCGTCGAGCATATCATCTTCTGTTAACGCAAGGTGAGCACTACCGCCACCAAATACTTTAGGGAACAATATTTCCAAGCCACTATTGATTTGGTCAAACGTAGTTTTGAAACGTGTTCGGGTCTCTTTATCAATTTTTTTAATTGCCGATTCTAGGGTCTCTAGCGCTTGTATTAAATCGTCATTTTGCTCATCTAAATAACGCTTTTTTGTCGATTGTGATGCAAATTCTTCAACTGCGGCCAAATTAACAGCACCTAAGCGGGATAATGATGACATTGTTTTTTCTAGGCTCTGCTGTAACGACCCTTCTTCAATATCATCTGGCAAGTTCTGCAGAATAACATTTAATGGTTGCTGCATGTCTTGCAGTTGCTCCAAGTAAGATTGCGCACGTACTTTATTGCCCTCAGATTGCAGCTTAACACTATCTATTTCAGCTTTAATAATATTAGCTGCGTGCTCGATACCTGAATGTCCTTTCTCAGCCTCTGACAACATTTTGTCAACTGCAGTTAAGTCGACTTGTATCTCTTGCTGACGTGTTTGCGATAACATCTTATTATCTAACAGTACCTGCAATCTCTCTTGCTGCTCCGCAAAAGGCAAAGATAGTTCTTGCGTCTCTTCTTGCAGGATCGCTATTTTCTCTTTATTGTCGTATATCTGTTCTTCTCGACCTGTTTGTTTATCTTTTAATACGTTGTATTTATTTTTAGTCTGCTGAACTTGCATAGCTAATTCATGAATGCGTAAAACCAAATGCTCTGATTGTAAGCGAGTTGACTTTACATTCGACTGCAGTGACTCTGCGTGTGCGGCATGGTTGCTTATTACATCCTCGAATTGAGCAAAATCAATGGCATAATTTTCTGCCTGCTCGTTTAATACTTCAAGTGTTTTTAGTTCTTCTTGCGCACTACTTTGCTGGCGTTCTAGTTCTAGAGTACAGCGTTCATAGCGCATTTTTTGCTGTGAAATTTGTTGCTGAAATTGACTTAATTGTGTATTTAATTTAAATGTTTTTTCTAAATAATCAGCGCAACTTGCTTTCGTATCTTCCAAACGCCCTGACACTTCAGTGAGTGCTAACATTGCAAATTCTGAGGCTTGCTCAGCTATTTTTAGCGTTTCGCTTTGCGCGACTATTTGGCTTGTCAACGAGGTTATTTCTGCCGCTCGACTTAAACTTGCGTCGACTTGTTCACCCGCACCGTTAATTAACATATCACTGAACAGCCATAAGCCACACGGCGTAAGCAATGAATGTCCCCCAGAGAGCGTTTTTTGTAAAGCTAATGCCGATTGAACATCTTCAACTAAACTGATCGTATTTAAAAACTGGGGCACTACAGGATTATTAATTTTTTCAGCGAGGCTACCCAACGTCTTGTGACTCGTCATATGCTTTTCAAACAACAACGCTTGACCATATTTTTTTTCATAAAACGCCGGTTCTATCAACACGCTCGACACTATTGGTAATACTTTTGGGCTCGCTATATGTGAAAAAACGATCTCGCATAATACTTCGTATCCCGGAGTGATATCTAAATATGAAGACAATTCTTCTAACGCAGCCTCGAATTCATATAGAACATTATTTGCGCGCAGACAACGCTCTCCATTTACCCCGTTTTTATGAATATTTTGAAGAGCATCGTTGCGAGCTTGCAAATTAATCATCAATATCTTGTTTGTCTCTAAATCAGCCTTTTTTACACTGTGCTCTTGAAATTTCATTCGGTGGCGTTCTTGGGTAAATGATAAGTCTTCCCTGACGAGCTCTAAGCTCTCCTTCACAATTAATAACTCTGTTTGAATATCTTCAGATAATTGTTTGACGTCTTGCTGCGTGAGTTCGGCTAATTCTTGTTTGAGTTCTTCAATTCGAGATTCAGTCCGACACTGCATGCTCAGTGTGTTTTGGATTTGGCCATGACAAGTTTGTAATTGTTGCTTGATAGAATGGTATTGAATTTCACTCTCTCTATTTTTTTCATTAAATTGAAGAAGCACCTCTTCAGCTTCTGTACGCGACGCTTGCGCTGTCTCACCCGCCTCTTCCAGTATCATCTTTTGTGGCTCTAAATCGACTAATTCATTTTGCACAATCATTAATTCTTCAGCTGTATCTACAAATAAAACCTGCGTTTTTTGAGCCTGAGTTTGCAGTTGATGTAATTCTATTTGAATTTGTTGCTGACGTTTTTTTGAAAATAGCTGTGATTGCTCGATTTTAGTGATGCTAGTGCTGACTTTGAAAATTTCCTGCTGGATGTCACTTATTTCAGACTTGCAGCTTTCCTGTTTCTCACGGTATTTAATAATACTATTTTCGTCACTTCGTTTTCGAGAAATAGCTTTTTCGAGCTCAATTTCTTTTTCTGAAATTTTAGCTTTCGCCTGATTAATCAAATTGTTTTGTTGTGACCAACGAACAACAGCGAGTTGCGCTCTTAATTCTCGTTCAGAGGCTTTTAGCACTTTGTATCTTGTTGCTGCTAGCGCTTGACCCTCAAGTTTATTTAACTGTTCGCCAAGCTCAGTGCGCACATCATTCAGGCGTTCTAAGTTTTCTTTCGTGTGCTTTATTCTATTTTCAGTCTCGCGGCGACGCTCCTTGTATTTCGATATACCCGCCGCTTCTTCGACAAATACACGTAATTCTTGAGGGCGACTTTCTATCAGCTTGGAAATCATACCTTGCTCGATGATGGCATAACTGCGGGGACCAAGCCCAGTTCCTAGAAATAAGTCCGTAATATCTCGTTTGCGACATTTAGTGCCATTTAGTAGGTAGCTAGAAACAGCATCTTTGGTAACAATACGCTTTACCGACAACTCATTGTAGTTTGCATATTCGCCAGCAATTCGTCCTGACGAATTATCAAAGACCAATTCAACTGTGCATTTGGAAACAGCTTTGCGTGCGGTAGAGCCATTAAAAATTACATCTGTCATTGCATCACCGCGTAAGTTTTTAGCTGAACTTTCACCTAACACCCAGCGCACAGCATCAATAACATTAGATTTCCCACAGCCGTTCGGTCCCACCACAGCCGTCATTTCGCCTGGAAATGGTATCGTGGTAGGGTCTACAAATGACTTAAATCCTACTAATCTAATCTTTTTTAAGCGCATGCAATATAAAATAAGTATGAAGCAAATGGTGGATCCTAATGAGTAAACTACGATGACATCTGACTGTTTTTTAACTCTTGCTTTTATCTATGTATTTAAACTGGCTCCAGCGCAACCAATGTAACTGTTCTTAATAGTAATGCAAATGTAAAAAAAGTAAAACTTGGTAACAATTGCTCATTACATCACTTTCATTAGCACGATATACTAGTCTTTGTTGATAGCAAGAACGACAAAGGACACATATGAGGAATAGAAGTGGTGCTAGTTATTTTTTTGAAGGGTTTTCACTCATAAAAACAAAAGGACTTAAACGCTTTGTTTTTGTACCCTTATTTATTAATTTATTATTGTTTTCAATTGCATTTTACTTCCTTTGGCCTCAGTTAGAGACAAGCATAAATTACTTGATAAATTTGATCCCTGATTTTCTTGGATGGTTAAAAATAACCTTAATGTATGTACTTTGGCCGATTGCTATTATTACCGTGTTAATTATTTTTGCACTTATTTTTGGTACATTAGCTAACTGGATAGCGGCACCATTCAATGGCTTATTGAGTGACAAAGTAGAGCGTTACTTAACCGGGCAAGATATGGGAAACGAAGGATTATTGAGCGCAGTAAAAGACGTGCCTAGGACCTTTAGTCGGGAGCTTTCAAAAGTACTATACTTTATACCCCGCGCTGCCGGTTTCTTAATCTTATTTTTCTTATTACCCGTGATAGGTCAAATCCTGTGGTTTTTATTTACGGCTTGGATGATGGCTATCCAATACTGTGACTACCCTTTCGATAATCATAAAGTTGACTTTGGAAAAATGCGATCTGAGTTGAACGAACACAAAGGCAAGTGCTTTAGTTTTGGCATCATGGTAAGTATATTTTCACTCATACCAATCCTGAACTTTTTAGTGATGCCGGTTGCTATTTGTGGTGCAACATCACTATGGGTCGACGAATTCACTGAACAACGTTTATAGTGCAGACCAGAATATACCAGCTTCGTTGTCATTATTGGCGAATGCAGAAATGGCTAGATTATCATTTAGCGCAGAATAATTAGCTTTTTTTAATAGGGATTGGCGCCACAAAGTTCGATATACATTAGGAATATTAGGCACATCGTGGTATTCCAGAAATGTCATTTGCTGAGTCGGTTTGAAAGACTCGTATTCAGTATTCTTGCAGGTCCTAGAACGGGCAATATAATGTAACACTGGGTCGTTACTTTCCAGCATTTGTAACTCATTGTGCGCATCTAACGCTCGTTGCCAATTATTTTCTCTTACCAATGGTAAGTAGCGGGATTTAATAACTTCTGGCGAGCTCGGGTTCGACTCTTCGTTGATGCTCTGCTTACCCTCTGCCAGCGCATATTGTGTTTTAACTTCGCTCTCAGCATCGAGTGGGTCCCCGCTTTTGAAAATGGCCTCTGGTAATCCTGATAATAACAAGTTGGGTGCGACATTTTTGCCACAATGATAATTAGCCAAGTCCTCAGGCAACGCATATTCGTCAACAAACCCAGCAAAATGAGCTAATTCATGTACAAAAACGGAATAAGTGTCCGATTGATCTAAAAACATCACACCGTTATTAACGTTAGCTTTGCCCTGTTCTGCAAAAATAATCAGGTGAGTAAACGTTAATGGTGTTTTTAATCGACTCAGCGGATAGAGATCACAGCCCAACCTAGCATCATTCTTAAAATTGTTACTGCACACCAAGCTATCCTTTTGCAGCCAAATCGGTGGCAGAATGCATAATGGTAGACCTGCTAATCTTTTATCTTTCTCAAATTGGTCTTGAAACGCTGAAGCTTGAATAAAGGAAACCAACGTTGTGGCCACAAATTGGATTGTTTGAGCGCAATTTGGTCCTTGTACAGGAACAGATAGTAATGACTGTAAAGGTTCCATGTGATGCTCTCGAATAACTTGCAACGCTACTTTCGCAGATGCAAAGCCTTGTTTTGCAGCCTTATCAAAGTAAATTTCGGCGCTTTGGGTTTTGTCTTCTTTCCAATACAAATTAGCTAGCTTAAATGCGCTCGCTGCATCAAATTCAGCTGATTTTTTTAACCACATAATTGCCTGCGAATTATCGTCAGATTCAAAAATGTACTTCGCCATCGAGATGATTGCAGGTTCATAACCAGCTTCAGCTGATAACTGCATCCACATTCTTTTTCCATCATTTGAGGTTTGCAACAACGCGAACTCAAACTGACTTTGAGCGTGCCCCAATTTGGCTGAGGTCTTTAGCCAT
Source organism: Glaciecola sp. (assembly GCA_047621375.1). Lineage (GTDB taxonomy): Bacteria > Pseudomonadota > Gammaproteobacteria > Enterobacterales > Alteromonadaceae > Glaciecola. Next base: position 1,663 of record JBLHOI010000038.1, on the reverse strand, counting down.
GTCTTTATTTCCGAGGGGTTTTGACTGTGCATTGCCGCGTAGTAAAGAGCACTACTGCTGCCCATTTTGCCCGCTAATGCTAACCAATATTCATCATCTGAATCGATTGCTAGTTTGGTTAATGCCGACATAGCGTCAGCGTTTCCTTGTTTAACTAGCGGATAAAGAAGGTAGCCTGATTGCGATTTGTCTAGCGTTAGGTGTTGTGACAATATTCTTATCGGTGCATGGCAATTATCTGCTTGTAAAAAAAAGCAGATACCAACAACACCAAATAACACTTTGAGGTAATTAATGATTAATTTCAAAAGCTCACCACACTCCACTCCATCTACTGGACATCGTTTTTAATGATTTGTAAGCTATTTCAACAATGAACATAAAACTATCGAGTCAACTTTGCTCTTTCATCATCTGAATCCATTACTTCTTTTCTTTTTTCCCGCAGTCTAGCCAACTCCACTCTGGAAAATCGGTATTCGACATACTCAAATACGTTGGTGCTTAATGAAAGCTTAAAATAATTAGCTGCTTTTACTTTATTACCAAGGTCGCTATGATATTTACCTAAGTAAAAATAAGCTTCGCATAAGCGATCGTTCAACTGCTTTTGACTTTTAACATCATCAACTAAGTCTGCAATAACAGCAGTTTCATCAACCTTACCTAAGTAAAAATCGACGATACTAGTTGCCCAGTTTTTATCATCTAATTCTTTTCTATGCACTGCTAGACTCGTTAATGCTCTGTTTCTATCTACTTTTTGCTCAACGATGAATGACCAAAGAACCCGATATGGATCTTGCTTGTCTTTCTCATAAAAACGATTTAAATCGGTAAGGGCTAGCTCTACTCTCCCTCCATAATAGAGTGCAATACCCCTGTTGAGGATCGCAAAATCATAGTCAGGATTGATATCTAATGTTGAATCAAAGGACTCATATGCCATTATAAAGTCCATTTCCTCTATATGATGGATCCCGATTGAATTATGCGCCTCTGCCATATCTGGCTTTAATTCCAGTGCCTGCATAAAGTCGTATCGCGCTAAACCAGATAACCCTACGCTGTCATAAAGCATACCCCGCTGAAAAAGAAGCTCCGCACGCTCCTCATCCTTTAATGAAGCTTGGGTCAGTATATGGTTATAGCGAGCAATCGCCATTTGCGAGCGCGTATTGACCGGCTCTGGCTCGGCTAACAGCAAATTACCCATTGGTCCATAAGCATTATTACTTTGTATTGTGCATCCCGACAACAGAAGAACTAACCCTATAGTGGCACAAATACCCAAGCGTTTTTTATTCACTTTCACAATATTCCTTATTTACCAAGGTGTAACCTTCATCGTTTTCACACCGACTTAACGCGTGTCATCAGTGACTCGCTTGCCGCAGTATAGCATGCACTTATTTTCGCTGCTTAGCCGCTCTTTTAGCATCAAATGCCGCCACTTGCTCTTCGGTTGCAGGTAGTTGATGATTGGCTTTCCAGTCGCTGTATGACATTTTATAAATTGCTTCGCGAGCCTCGTCATCCGTTAAACTAATATCACGTTCTTGCGCCTCTGCTAGATACCATTTAGACAAACAGTTTCTACAAAAGTCAGCTAACAACATCAACTCTATATTCTGCACTTGTTTATTTTTATCTAAATGATCAA
>JBLHOI010000037.1:0-10510 GCA_047621375.1 Glaciecola sp. | reverse complement strand
AATGGCAGAAGCGTTTGGTGTGCCTGTTTTACTTAACGCTGACATCCGAGATGGCTCGTTGCGCCAAGCAGCTGCAGATGAAGGAGCTAAAGTACTGCTGTACGAAGCGGGACAAGCCTTGCGTTACGATGAATTTTCAATTTCAGCAGGTGTGAAAGGAATAATTAAAGTAATGCGCCATGTCGGTATGCTAAATAAAACTAAGGCAGTAGGGCACTGTATTAAGCCATTTGTTGCGAGACAAAGCGGCTGGGTTAGGGCAAACGAAAGTGGTTTCGTGATGCACAAGGCACAACTGGGTGATTATGTCGTTAAAGGGGATGTGCTTGCTATTATTTCTAACCCATTCGGTGAGCTATTAGGTACGATTGATTCTCCAAGCACCGGTGTGGTTATTGGCAAACAAAATATACCATTGGCTCAGGAGGGTGAAGCCATATATCACATTGCTTACTTTAATAAACCTGATGAAGTTGCAGAGCACGTTGAGATGTTACAAGATAACTTGGTTTTAATTGATTAACCGAGGGATATGAGCGTCCAACTTTTACTATCGAGAAGTCCAAAATGAATGAAAAATTAACTGTTGGTAATTTAGAGTTATGTGATCTACCAGAATTAGGTATCAAAGGGCTACATGTTCGAGTTGATACAGGTGCAGCAACGTCATCTTTGCATGTTGACAACATTGAAGAAATTGATATTGGCGAAGACACATGGATAAAATTTGATATTCATCCTGATTTTCATGATGTGAAAAAGTTAATTCGTTGCGAGGCGAAAATTGCAGGTCAACGTAAGGTTAAAAGTTCTACAGCGACAAGTCAGCGGCGTTACGTCATTGAAACAGATATCGTAATGGCAGGTCAGCGTTGGCAAATTCAGCTAACATTAACAGATCGCTCTGAAATGACTTACTTGATGTTATTTGGCCGCGAGGCCATGGCAGGCAGATTTATTGTTGACCCTGAGCTTGAGTATATGCTGAATAAGGTATAAAACAGTATCAGGCTATATAAGAATGATTGTGATAGAGACAGCAAAACAAGACTCATTTTGACGTAAATGAGTCTTGCTAGTGCTAGTTATTGCGCATTCGTACTTTCAAAAATTTTGTCGGCGGAAGCCGCAACAAAGCCCTGATAGTATTCACCATTTGCCATTTTATAACGCTGAGCAAATTCGTAAAAGCAACTTGGAATAGACACTGTAGAATCAGCAAAAACAGCCTCTGACGAATCAGCCATAGTTGACGACTGCGCTAGACAAACATCTTCTCCGCCTTTTATCTCGCCACCAGATGTATTTAGCTGAAATCCAGCCTGTTTTAAGATGGTATTCACTTCAGTTAAGTCATCAATTATATTTAAGTGATTAACATTGTCAGTGAAGTGATTAGCACGATAGCCCCAGGCCGCCATCCATGCTGCATATTCAGATTCGGCTAATAGCGTTTTATAGTCGGCATGTGAAACAGCCCAATGTGTTCCTGAATATAGAAAATCATCGGCTTCAACGGCCTGAGGAGTAACAGAGTCAATCATTTTATTAATGATTTTCTGTGCTGTTTCACTAAGTTCGTTTACTCTCAACTCACTAATAAATACCTTCGGTTGTTTAGTATCTGGATGCTCAAAGTGCTGTGCAGTTAGCTTTTTCGTCGCAAAGTCGTAATCGCCTTTTTGTTCGTAACCAAGTGCAAGAAAGTGTGCTGCCAGCTTATTCAAATTGACACTTTCAAGGCTGAAAGTGCGTAACGCAATATGATCATTCATAATATTGTGCACGCCAGTTTTGGCTTCTAGCAATTGATGTATTTTGCTAGCGGACGGCGTTATTAGAATATAGTTGTCCCAAAGTCCTTGGAATAATTTGTTAATATCTGTGTGCATTTTTTTCCTTAAAACTTAAGACCGGGACTAAGAGACGATGGTAACGTAACCACATCCAGTTCCACCGACGCAACCGGGTAAGCGCAGTAGTCGGCGGCATAGTATGCACTTGCTCTATGATTTCCACTCTCACCAATGCCACCAAAAGGTGCGGCACCACTGGCTCCAGTGATAGGACGGTTCCAATTAACAATGCCTGCTCTAATGTGTGCCAAAAAATAGTCGTAATCATCTTTTGAGTCGCTTAATAAACCGGCAGACAAACCAAAACTGGTATTGTTAGCTTGCGCAATTGCATCATCGAAAGCACTGTATCTGATCACTTTTAAAAGTGGTCCAAAATGTTCCTCGTCGGGCATCTCATTGACTATTGCAGTAACATCGATAATACCGGGGGTAACAAAGCCGGTGTCTTTATTTGTGTGCTCAAGTGCTAATAAGCTCGTTGCACCTAAACCTAACAGCTGTTGTTGAGCGTTTGCCATTCCCGCTGCTGCGGCCGAGCTTATCATCGCACCCATAAAAGGTTGCTCTTGTGCGTCATAATGACCGACTTGAATATTTTTAGTTACTTCTAATAATCGTAGAAGCAAAGCATCGCCTTGTGCGTTGTTTTGAATAAACAAACGTCGTGCGCATGTGCATCGCTGTCCACTAGTGACAAAAGCGGACTGCACAATGTCGTGCACTGCAGCATCAATGTTGGCAACATCTTTTACTATTAAAGGATTGTTGCCGCCCATTTCAAGTGCTAGTATTTTACCTGGATGGCCTGCAAACTGTTCATGCAATAGCTTGCCTGTCCGAGAGCTACCGGTGAAAAATAGTCCATCAATATTAGAGTGACTGGCAAGTGCTTTTCCTGTGTCGACCTGACCTTGAGTCAGGTTTAATACGCCATTTGGTAAGCCCGCTTTTTGCCATAATTGAACTGTAAACTCGGCAACCATTGGGGTTAAATCACTGGGTTTAAATACAATCGTATTTCCTGCGATTAGTGCCGGCACGATGTGCCCATTGGGCAAATGGCCGGGGAAATTATACGGTCCAAAAACAGCGACAACACCATGTGGTTTATGTCTAATAATCGCTTGGCCCAAGGGCATGGCATTTTCGACAGTGCCGGTACGCTCCTTATAAGCCTTTTCAGAAATGGCAATTTTTCCTATCATGGCAGCAACTTCTGTGGCTGTTTCCCATTCAGGTTTACCAGTCTCTTTAGCAATAATTTTAGTTAACTCAGCTTTGTTTTCACCTAGCAATTCAGCAAATTTCTTAATGATAGTTAAGCGTTCTTCCACCAACTTTGAAGACCATGCAGGAAATGCGTTGCGAGCGGCCAAAACCGCCTGGTCGACTTGCGCTTCAGAAGCTGCTTTTGCAGACCAAATAACGATATTCTTCGCAGGATCGATCGAGTTCATCGCGTGACCTAAACCCTCGATCCATTGACCATCGATAAAGTGTGTTGAATTTGTCATGTATGCTCCTAGTGCTTTGTGTTAGCAGGTGAGAAACGAATTGAGTCTCCGTCTTTAATGCCTAATGCCTCGGCACTAACTCGTTCAATGGCTACTCGATTGCCGTCAACGTATGCGATTTCAGCGATACAAGCTCGGAAGTCTTGTACCGACGTATTAATAGCAAAACAGGTTTCACCGTCGGTTTGTGCGAGGCTGTCGTTTATAACAATGGATGCTTTGCGACTTGCCTGCACTGTTGCGATGCTTTTTACATCTGCTTCAACCGTAGGTCCTGCGTCAAAAATATCGACGTAGCCACGGCATTTAAATCCTTCTTGCTCAAGCAGGCAAAGAGCGGGTTTAGTTTTTTCATGTACCTTACCAATACAGTCTTGCGCAGCTTTACTGAGTAAATTAACGTAGATAGGGTATTTAGGCATCAGTTCAGCGATAAAGACTTTGTTGCCAATACCGGTTAGGTAGTCGGCTGTAGGAAAATCCATGGAGAAAAAATTTTCTTCAAGCCAAGTCCAAAATGGCGAACGGCCTTTTTCATCGCTTACACCGCGCATTTCTGCAATAACGACATCAGCGAAACGCTCTGTGTGCTCAGCCATAAAAAGGAAGCGCATTTTGGATAGAAAACGACCATTAAGACCTTGTCGTGCGTTTTCTCTTAAAAACAACGTGCATATTTCACTTACACCAGTGTAATCATTACAAAAATGCAGTATGCCAACGGTGTTATGGATATTTAATTCACGTGATGCATGTACTACCTTGCTTATATGGTAATGGTAAAATGCGTCTTGTAGACCAACAGTCGCTTCAATACCAGTGGTACCGACTACTTCACCTGTCTCTGTATCTTCCATCACGAATAGGTAGCTTTGCATGCCAGGTTCAGAAGGAGTCGACTGAGCGGCTGCCTCGGCGTTTGCAATCTTGCGTCTTAACAACGCTTCATTGACTGGAAGTGAAGTGAAACCGATACCAGATTCTTTCGCTATCTCGTGCAGCGTCTGATAATCAGACGCTCTAATAGGACGAATAATTTTCATCAAATGATCCCTGTGATTGTCAATAACAACCTAAAAAGTCTAATCAGCTACGACTGAGGCAACAGCCTTCTCGAAGCGAGCTAAGCCTTCAATGATATCTTCATCAGGGATAACTAAAGAGGGAGCAAAACGAATGACGTTCATGCCGGCAATTAAACACATTAGATGATGTTCATTTGCCGCGATCATGAAGTCACGTGCTCGGCCTGCGTATTTCTCATTTAACGCACAACCCAACAACATACCTTTGCCGCGTATTTCACTAAATACGTGATATTTGTCGTTGATTTTACCTAATATTTCACGATATAAAGCTTCTTTCTTAAGTACGCCAGCAAGGACTTCAGGCGTGTTAATAACGTCTAAGACCCTTTCCGCTATGGCGCAGGCTAGAGGGTTACCACCATATGTGCTGCCGTGAGTGCCGGGTTTCAGACTACTTGCTATCAGGTTGGTGGTTAGCATCGCACCAATCGGAAAACCGCCGCCTAAGGACTTAGCTGTTGTCAAAATGTCTGGGGTAACATCAACACCCATATAAGCGTATAGATAGCCTGTTCTGCCAACACCACTTTGTACTTCATCGAAAATCAATAGCGCACTATGTTTATCACAAAGCTCTCTCACCCCTTTCACGAATGCAGGGTCAGGAACGATAATTCCACCTTCACCTTGCAAGGGTTCCATCATGATGGCGCAAGTGCGTTCTGACATCATAGCAGCCAGCATTTCTAGGTTATTGTATTCGCAATGCTCTATGCCCCCGGGCTTTGGGCCGAATCCTTCGGAATACGCAGGTTGACCGCCCACAGTAACTGTGAAGAAAGTACGTCCGTGAAAGCCCTGCTTAAACGCAATAATTTGATCTTTACTTTCGTTGTGATGATCGATGGCGAATCTGCGCGCTAATTTTAACGCTGCTTCGTTAGCTTCTGCGCCGGAGTTAGCAAAATACACTTTATCGGCAAATGTAGAATCACATAACTTCTTCGCTAATCTGATTGCGGGTTCGTTAGTAAATACATTGCTCAAGTGCCATAGTTTACTCCCTTGTTCTTGTAACACACTAACCAGTTCTGGATGGCAATGGCCAAGTGCATTAACCGCTATACCGCCTGCAAAGTCGATGTATTCGATGCCTTCTTGATCCCAAACGCGAGAACCTTCACCACGAACCGGCACCATTTGTGCTGGGTTATAGTTAGGTACCATTACATCATCAAACGTTGAACGAGTCACTTGCATGTTATACACCTCTTGGCTTAGCTAAATTGCACTCACATAAAATCGTACTTGTGAGTAAATTGAACATGTATTATGACAGAAGGCATAGCTAAAGCAATTAACTTATTCGTCGCAAAGCCAGTAAAAATAGGGGGTGTGAACTTATTTGCAGAATTAGTGAATATTTATATTGTTGATAACAGGACGAATGAAATACTCGGTTCTGCGGTGTTCGCATTGGCGGCAACGGTTTGCAGACAAACTACCTATTTTCCTATCCGATTAATAGGGGATTAGTCGTTAGTCCAAACGCAGCATGTTTGGGCATATTCATGCAAAAAATATGTTGATGAAAAAATAATACTTATTGTCTCAATAAGGCCGCAAGACGTTTATTTGTTGGACGCTTTGAATACGTGGGGGATTTCAGGTATTTTGATTTCGATGTCAGTTAAATTTGTTTTCATTAATAATACGACATCGTCTGAGACAATACCAAAATTTCGTAGATACACCATCGAGGCTTCTTTCGATATTAAATTATTTGCTTTCATCATTTTAAATTTTAAGTAGCCTTGACAACGAAAGAGTAGGTTTGTGAGGGGGTGTAAATTATTCGCTTTGATATATGCACCACTTATTTCTTTGATGCGATTATAATCTTCAAATCCGATCCCAACCATTAAGCGGCGGCATTTCAAGCTAGCGACTAAGTCGTTGGTCAGACGATCTGCATAGGTATGCCACATTGACATAAGATATTTATGTGAAGGCACTAAAGTATTGAGTGCTTCAGCTTCAGCTGGATCTTTTTTCTTTTGAGCTTGTATGATTTTATCTCGTAATTTACCGTCGAACGTCTTTAGATAAATAGTGGTAACGGCACTGCGGCCTATAGTACTCAGCAATCCAATGTTATAACCCAAGTACCATTTAATCCCCTCTTTTTCCGCAATGGCTCGACAGGCTTGACCTGTTCCTAGGGTGTATTCCCATATGTTTTTGTGTAATTCGGGAAACAACGCTGATTTAGGCGGCATGCTGCGCTTGGCTATTAAAACAGGAAGTAAGGTGCGCAAACTTTCTATGCCAACGAAACTGAGAGCACTGCGCAAACTATGAATGCTAATTAGCTTACCTTTTGAATCGAAACGTCGATACTTTGGTTGTTTGGCAAAATTAATGATTGCATCAGATAACCAATCTAATTCTTTGATAAGAACTTCTAAACGAGATATTGTGCAAGACTCCGTGTACAAAATATCGAAAATTTGACCGATAGACAGGTCAAGACCAAGCACTTTTTCTAATATAAACTGTGTATTTTTGAAGCGTTCAGCAAGGTCATTGATGAGACCGACATGAAATTCAGCTTCGACTTGCTGGATAAATAGATTTCGTTTGTGACTTATTTGTTCGCGATCCTTTATTGTGACTTCCTCAACGAATAACAATTCGCGACGGGCATATACTTGCTCGGAGTCCTCCATAATGCGCTGTTTGTGAGTTTTTTTACCAGACAAAATGACAGCTTCATCCAAACTAACGAGAAGGTGCTCAAATCTATTATTCATTGTCGAGGCTAATTGGGTAACGGTTAACTTCATCTTTTTTTTCTAAATCCGTATTCTATTTTTAAGAAATTATTCAAAATCTTATGACCTTCTGGAGTTAACAATGATTCAGGATGAAACTGAACGCCAAATATTGGCATTGTCTTGTGCTGAATACCCATTATTTCTATATCGTCACTCTCGCTGCAAACTGCAGTAATCTGCAGTGATTCTGGTAATGTATCTAACTCTAGCAACAAAGAGTGATACCTTGTTGCTATGAATGTATCAGCAAACCCTTCAAATATGCCAATCGGCTGCTTCACTTCTATCTCAGAGGTTTTACCGTGTTTGATATTTTTTGCTCGAATTACGTTGGCACCAAATACTTGCCCTATCGCCTGATGCCCTAAACAGACACCTAAAAGAGGCACTTTGTCTGCAAATGCGGCGATTGCATCTAGGCAAATACCCGCTTCATTTGGGCTGCAAGGCCCTGGTGAAATCACTAAATGTGTAAATTCCAGCTCCTGCAACTCGAGGATACTAAACTCATCATTTTTGACGACGTTAACCCGCGCACCTAATTCCTCAAAATAGCGGGCTAAGTTGAAGGTAAATGAGTCATAGTTATCAATAATCAACACCATCTTAATGACTCCAATAGTAAGGATAGCTTGGCAAGCAAATCATGTTCGTCTATAGCCCAAAGCCTCAAGGACGTTGGATTACTGTGCAACAAACCCAAGCGCTTTATACGTTTTAGCTAGCGTCACGGATGCTTTTTCTCTTGCTTTTAGAGCACTGGTTTGTAAAACATTATGCAAATAACCTTGATCGCAACGAATGCGATTATATTCAGCCTGGATAGGGGTTAGCATAGCCACAACCGCCTCTGCAACATCACCTTTTAAATGCCCGTACATTTTGTCTTCGTATTTCGGGATTAAGCTCTCAACAGACTGCCCGGTTGTGCAGGAAAGTAAAGATAGTAAATTCGATACGCCTGGCTTTTCCGCAACATCAAAGTAAATTCGCGCTTGCTCATCACTATCAGTCACTGCGCGTTTAATTTTCTTCGTTAAGGTCTTCGGATCGTCCAATAAGCCAATTATATTGTTTGGGTTGTCGTCAGATTTAGACATTTTTTTCAGTGGATCTTGCAGGCTCATTACGCGAGCACCTGATTCAGGAATAAATGGATCTGGAATTGTAAATACGTCACCGTAGATGTTGTTGAAGCGAGTCGCGATATCCCGAGTTAGTTCTAAATGTTGTTTTTGATCCTCGCCCACAGGCACCTTGTTGGCTTGATAAACAAGTATGTCTGCAGCTTGTAAAACAGGATAGCTGTATAATCCAACATTGATATTAGAGACGTTCTTTTGCGACTTATCCTTGAATTGTGTCATACGATTTAGCTCGCCCATTTGTGTATAGCAATTGAGCACCCAGCTAAGTTGCGCATGTTCAGGCACATGTGACTGTAAGAAAATACTGCTCTTTTCAGGGGTAATACCGCACGCTAAATAAAGTGCTAAGCCATCGAGACAAGCTTGATTGAGGGCTTTAGGATCTTGCCTTACTGTTATGGCATGCAAGTCAACAATCATATAAAGGCAATCGTTGTCGTCTTGCATATCAACCCATTGGCGCAGCGCACCCATATAGTTGCCCATAGTAAGTTGGCCTGAGGGTTGGCAACCACTTAAAACGATCGGTTTTTGCAAGCTCATTTTGTTTACGACTTCCTAGTGTTATTTAAATTGATTTTTCATTGCCGCAATAGTGTCGGCGTAATTATCGGTATTGAATATGGCGGAACCTGCAACAAACATATCTGCGCCTGCTTCCCAAATCGATTTGATATTGTCGACTTTTATTCCACCATCGACCTCTATCCTAATAGAAAGTTCTTTTTCATCTATCATCTTCTTTAACGCTGTTATTTTAGCGAGTGTACTTGCAATAAAGGCCTGACCGCCAAACCCAGGATTTACTGACATTAACAAAACATAATCAAGCTTTTCAAGCACACAATCTAAAACATGCAATGGCGTTCCAGGGTTCAATGCCAGTCCGGCTTTGCAACCACTGTCTTTAATTAACTGGATACTCCGATCTAGGTGCATTGTTGCTTCAGGATGAAAACTAATCATACTGGCGCCAGATTTTGCAAATGACTGAATCATTGTATCTACCGGCTGGACCATTAAATGCACGTCAATGTCGGCTTTGATTCCATAGTTACGTAACGCGTCACAAATCATTGGGCCAAAAGAAAGGTTTGGAACATAGTGATTGTCCATAACGTCAAAGTGAACTATATCCGCCCCGGAGTCGAGCACGTTTTGAACATCTTGTCCTAAACAAGCAAAATCTGCAGACAGAATTGATGGTGCAATTAGTGGTTTGTGCATTGTTTTTTCCAAATTCCTTCAGTTTACCGAATTTTTATGATTGAAAAAAGGCTTAACCTTGCTCGCATTTGGTGAGCATGCCTTAAAATGGTGCGTTTTTATTTAATTAATTTATTTCACGGCGGCTACACTTTGATTTTTTAAATCGTAAAAATTAAAAAAAGTTATGTAATTCAATATGATATTTTTTTTTAGCCCCTTTTTTATATTTGGGCACTACTTTTGCTGTGTATGGTTCAGACACGTGTTGTGCTGATAATATTAATATACATTTGCTTAGTAACGTAAATAAATGACTAAATTAAGATAAACCAGTACGTGAAAATTAATAATAATAACAAGACGACAAGAATAAATCGCTTTAACAACTTTGAATCTCACGGAGAACATACATGAAAACATTTAAACGCGCAGCAATAGCAGCAACAATATTAACAGCAACACTGGCAAGCCAATCTGCAATAGCAGGATGGTCAGCAAACATTGGTTTAGTCTCGGATTATCACTTTCGTGGTATTCAGCAAACTGAATCTGCATCAACTAGCGCTGGGGTTGATTATGCAGCTGATTCGGGCTTTTATGTCGGTGCTTGGACTGCAGAAGTTGAAGATGGACTTGAAGTTGACTTGTACGGTGGGTATGGCGTTGAACTCGAAAGCGGTCTTACACTAGATGCTAATTTTGTTAGCTATCAATACACGGGTGATTTTGACAGTGCTTACAACGAAATTGGTGTGAGTGCTGGTTATGGCTTATTTTCTGTTGGTTATGTACAAGGGAAATGGGACGGTGTAGTAGGCAATGAAAATGCAACTGAAGGAGATTATTCTTTAATTACTTTGAGTGTTGAAAAGGATGGATGGTCTGCAACTATCGGTAGTTACGGTAAAGACTCAG
>JBLHOI010000036.1:0-10546 GCA_047621375.1 Glaciecola sp. | reverse complement strand
TTCGTAGACCGTTGCCGCTATATTGCATGAGAGCATGAGCCCATAAAGTGGGCTCTATTGCAAAATATTGATTAGCTTTTGATAAAATCATCCGATTGCATGAGCGCCGCGTTCATTTCTTTTATTAAGCGACCGACCTCTTGCTTACTACTATTACATTCTTTATCTACTGCTGATTGGCAGCCTGATAGGGATAACAAGCAACTACAAAAAAGTAAACGAACCATGTGAATTTCCTTTTTTACTAATTTGAAAATCGTCACTTGCAAAGACCCCGCTACATCACATAGGATAAGTCACATAGAGCTGGGTGGCCAATAAGCTAAACTTTGGTGTAACCTTAAATTGTATAAGATCTATTATCTTAACCGCAAGGCTTGTTAAAATCATAGTTTATGAGCGCGACATTGCCAACAAATTCAAAAGAGAACACTGAATGCCAATCCGTTTTTCATTTTTCAAAATACCGCTTTATAGTGCTTAATCCGATGCAGCATATAAGCCGATGGTTTCACAACAGCCCTGTTTATCACTACCAAACAATCGACGTTTCCGGTGGACATCAACTTTACGTTGAACAAAGCGGAAATCCACAAGGTATCCCTGTCATATACATGCATGGTGGCCCTGGTGCTGGTTTGTGTAAGAGCTATCAATGGCCATTTAATCCACTAAAGTATCGGGTTATTGGTGTCGACCAGAGGGGTTGTGGACGCTCCACTCCATTCGGAGATACCAATAATAATACGACGCAGTTATTAGTAGAGGATTTTGAAACTATTCGCCAACATTTGGGCATTGTGCAATGGGTAGTGTTTGCTGGGTCATGGGGTTCAGCCCTGGCATTAATTTACGCTATTCAATACCCTAAATTTGTTATTTCAATGGTTTTACGTGGTGTATTTCTTGCACGTAAAGCCGACGCAGACTGGTTTCTAGCCGATTCAGGGGGTGCAGCGCAGGTCTATCCAGACGCCTACGAAGCATTTTCTAGGCATATTAACGATACGTCTTCATCTGATGCTGTCTGTAAACAATTTGTTAGTTTATTCCGAAGTAATGATCATAATATCAGGGCCACTGCGTTAACATCATGGTTTGATTGGGAAGGCTGTATTTCACAGTTTATTGCACAAAATGTAATGATGAGTGATTCGAGCCCTGATAAGAAAATAAGAAGCTTGGCCCTGTTAGAGTGTCACTATCTCCTTAATAAATGTTTTATTGAGGAGAACTACATAATGGACAATATTGCGAATATTAAAGATATCCCATGTCATATTGTTCATGGGCGTTACGACATGGTTTGCAAATTGGAGGGAGCTTATAGCTTACACAAGTCCCTACCTCAATCGACACTAAAAATCATTGATAATGCGGGTCACAGTATGTCAGAACTTGGTATCGGCACTGCACTTACGAATATAATGGACGGAATGTTCGAAACAGGCTGCCGTTTTTGAAAGGGCTTGTGCAAAGAGTAAAATCAGCTTCTGTTAGCATTAATGAAGAAACAGTAGCTTGCATTGGTGCTGGTATTCTACTTCTACTCGGCGTTGAGAAAGATGACAGTGAGCTACAGATCCAAAAGATGGCTAGCAAGGTTTTTAATCTTAGGATATTTGCTGATACCGATGGTAAAATGAATAATAATATCTTGGATATGAACGGCGAATTGTTAGTAGTATCGCAATTTACCTTAGTTGCAGACACCACAAAAGGTAACCGACCTGGCTTTTCAAAAGGGGCCACACCAGCCCATGGTGAGTTTATCTATAATTCGTTTATTAAACATGTGTCGGCTGAATTCAGTGATTGTCAAAGTGGCGTTTTTGGTGCCGATATGGCTGTAACACTGGTTAATGATGGGCCAGCGACTTTCTGGATAGAAACCTAAACTAACTGCCGCACCGCTATGTTTGTTATACAAGCTTACAATCCTGTTGGCGACTCGTCACGTTTAGACTATTCGAGCCACAGTATTCCGGTTACACTATGCGATTACTAAAGTACAATGTCACCGTTAAAGAATGAAACGAGGTTAGCTATTGTTTACTATATCAACACCTAAATCAGAACAAGAACTCAGTGACTATTTCCAGTTTAGATGGCAATGGCTTCGTGAGCCTTGGGGTTTTCCTTTAGGTTCAGAGAAAGATGAATATGAAGTAGTTAGCGAACATAGGGTAGTTTTGAGTCCAACGGGTCAGATTGTCGCATGTGGTCGCATACATTTAAATTCGTCTGAAGAGGCGCAGATTAGACACATAGCCGTTGATAAAAAATACCGCCGCAAAGGTGTTGGTCAAATTATTTTAGGTGCTCTGGAGGCTGTAGCTCGTGACTTAGGCGCGAATCGTGCTGTTACAAATTCCCGTGAAACGTCAATGTCATTTTTTTCAGCATGTGGTTTCGAAATTGAAAGTAAAGCGCCTTCCGAGCTTGGTAAATTAAAACGCACGCACATGTTCAAAATATTAGTGGACAATAATGTACTCGTGTTGCATCCGCAATGGTGCAAAGAGTTACAAGATACATGGCATGAAAACATCCCGATTACAGAGCAGATGGGGATCAAATTACATCAGTACACTGAACGAACCATAGAAACAAGGGCGTCATTAAACAGAAATATTAACCTACATGGTTCAATGTTTGCGGGTAGCATTTTTTCGCAAGCAACACTTACGGGTTGGGGAATGATATTTTTGCAACTAAAGCAAAAAGATTTAGAAGGCGAAATAGTGTTAGGTGATGGCAATATTCACTATAATAAACCAATTACGATGCGCCCCCGCGCGATTTGTAACATTGAGTCAGTGAAAGCCCGCTTTGATTTACTAAAAAGAAATAAAAAGTGCCCTGTTGAACTCACCGTTGAAATTCACGACGGTGACATTTCAGTAGCCAGCTTTACTGGTAAATACTGGGTTATTCCGCCTAACAAGGATAAATAAAGTCTTACAACAACTGCCCCAAATAAGAAAAGTTGAGCCAGTTGTGCTGCTTCGGTACTATAATAAATTGTGCTTGCGCTCAAACAGCCAATTATCTACGCTAAATTGCCCTGCACCTCTTGATGATAAAACTAACAACCCAGCCATAATCCCCACATTTTTGAAGAAATTTTGGGTTTCATGTATTACATCTCCGCCCTCAGGCAAGTTCCAAAAATTATGCATGTATAAACTAATAACGAGTGTCATGCCCGCCAACAAAAAGGCTGATAGCTTTGCTTTAAAACCAATAATAATAACCAAGCCTAGTAAAATTTGTAATACGATGGTCAGCGGAAGTAGTGCGTTGATAAATGGGACGCCGTGTTTAGACATGTACTGTGTCATAAATTCATATTGCGTGATTTTTTGAGCGCCGGGTATAATAAAATAAATCCCAAGTAAAAAACGGCCTAATAATAAGCAGGATAACTCAAGTAGATCGATTCTCGTGTTCAAGGAGATAACCCTAATTTATAAGTAGGTTAAGGAGTGGCGATTTTACTAAACACAAAAAAAGCGCTTATGTCTCCATTAGCGCTTTGGTGAATTTTCGTTGTCAGTAGCAGTGCTACAAATCACTAAATAATTTATTAAGCCATCGCCGCTTGTAGTTTCTTCATTGCATTTTTTTCAATTTGGCGAACACGCTCTGCTGATACCTGATATTCGTCGGCTAAGTCTTGCAGTGTCATTTTGTCATCTGACAGCCAACGCGTTTCTATAATATGCTGACTTCTTGCGTCAAGTGTTTTAATTGCTAGGTGCAAGCTGTTCGATGCATTTTTGTCATGGTCGCTATTAATAACGTCCATTTCAACGTCGGTTGTCTTATCTTCAAGATATTGGGCTGGTGCAAAAGTACTTGACTCATCATCGTCAGCTGATAAATCGAAAGAAGCATCGTGGCTACTCATACGAGCTTCCATTTGTAATACTTCCTTGGTACTGACCCCAAGCTCCTCAGCCACTTTTTGTACTTCTGCATGCGTGAACCAACCTAAGCGCTTTTTAGATTTGCGTAGATTAAAGAATAACTTACGTTGTGCTTTAGTTGTCGCAACTTTTACTATTCGCCAGTTCTTTAATACAAATTCGTGTATCTCTGCTTTTATCCAATGCACAGCAAACGAAACCAAGCGAACACCAACATTAGGATCAAAGCGCTTTACTGCTTTCATCAAACCAATGTTACCTTCTTGTATTAGATCCGCTTGTGGTAAGCCATAGCCCGAGTATGATTTTGCAACATGAACAACGAAGCGCAAGTGAGACATAACTAACTTGCGCGCTGCTTCAAGATCACCGTCATCGAAGAGACGCACAGCCAAAGAATTTTCTTCATCTGCTGTAAGCATGTTGATTCGGCTAACCGCTTGAACGTAGCTTTCGATACTGCCACTGCGCGGGACGCTTAATGCTAATGTTTGCATTTTTGTACTCATTTTTACCTCGTTACTTTATTCTGCCAGTCTGTCTGAACCAACTGTGTGTTAATAGACAATAAACAGGAACAAAAGTTCGATTAAATTATCTCTTTTAATATAAGCCCTCTTACTTAAATTTCAAGTCTAAAGTAAGAAATAATTCGCATTTCACCTAATTTTTTCCCAATTAAGTGATGACGTCTTAGTATTATATGCTAAATTCAAAAAACGATCACAAACGTGAATAATTTATTATTGTTTTACTACATTTTTGAGACGCTGATAAATGTTGTTTTATGTTGCAAGGTAAGCTATTTTTAATCTTGAAAAACGGGAACCTGCGTATGAGTTATTATGCAGGGTCCAAGATAGCAATTGTTTTCCTGACATGCCTCCCAAAAAAGCGTTGCCTTGGGCACAGAATATGAATACTGCAATTAATTAAGCGCCACACAAGGAAGTATAGATGTTTGCATTTATTGCTCGCCAGCCGATCTTAGACAAAGAACAAGATCTATTTGCCTATGAGCTTTTATTTAGAGATGGTGCACACGGCTCCTACCCTGAGCACGAACCTAAGAAAACAGAAATAATTAATTCGAGATTTAACACATTGGGCATTGATGATATTTCTGGTCATAAACGAGCTTTTATTAATTTTTTGCCCGAGACCATCATTAACCGTTTTCCAGAAGCGCTAACTCCAGACAATATCGTTGTCGAACTTACACAAAATCCTGCCGTAAATGCAAATTTGATGAATGCATGTGAGCTTCTCAAAAACGCCGGTTATCAGATTGCGCTCAATGATAATCGTCTTCAATCTGCGGTTTTAGCGCCCTATCCCTACATTGATATTGTTAAAGTTGATATCAACAAAATCAGTCCTCAAATGCTCGAAAAACATATCCCAAATTTGGCAGCTTCGGGCATTCAGCTGGTTGCAGAGCAAGTTTCAACACTTGATCAGTTTGCTATGTGTCTTGATCTCGGTTTTGATTATTTTCAGGGGTATTTTTTCACTCAACCCAATACGAAAACAGCGAAGTCATTACCATCATCCAAAATCACACTGTTGGAGTTAATGTCACACGGTGCAAACGCTCATTTTAACTTGGAAAAAGTTGAGCATATTATTCAGCGTGACGCTGCCTTATCGTATTTATTACTTCGATTTATTAACAATCCAATAATCAATAAGCGTGAAAACGTGACATCACTCCGCCATGCATTGAATTATCTTGGTGAAGTTGAAGTCAAAAAATTCATCGCGTTACTATCGCTTGCCAGTCTAAATGATGAAAAGCCTGTCGAGTTGCTACAAGTATCGCTAGTCAGAGCTAAGTTTTGTGAGCTATTTGAAATACGTAAGCGTGGCAAACATAAAGCGATGTCAGCATTTATTGTTGGTCTATTTTCGTTGCTCGATACTATTTTAGATAGTGAAATGGCAAGTATTCTTGAGAAACTACCTATAAGCGCAGACATCAAGCAGGCACTTCTAGGTGTCGATGGTGATTATGCGCAGTACCTAAAAACAGCTAAAGCATTTGAAGCCGGCTTGTGGGGGACGATAGTGACACAAGCTGAGAGCTTAGCTATATCGCAAAAAGAACTGCATGGCATTTTCAACGATTCAATTCGTTGGAGTAATGACATGCGCCAAGCGTTGTCTGACTTTTTCCCTAAAGCTAAGGCCCAGAATTGATACGAGTCTATCTTGGCTCAATATCTTTTACATGGCGCTGCACAGACAACAGTGACCCTGTAATTCCTAAACCTACGGATACCAAAAGCATAAGCATCAGTGTGCTTAGTTCCATAGACGTCAAATTAAAGCTAACTTGATACTTTTCCATGAAATCTTGCATACTGTAATCAATCCATAATAAAATAATCAGCACCGTTATCCAAGCCATTATACCACCCAACAAACCATACCAAAAACCGGTATACAAAAATGGTCTTTGAATGAAAGCGTCAGTCGCGCCAACCAGCTTCATCACAACAATTTCGTCTCTTTTGCTGAGAATATTGAGCCTAATGGTGTTACCAATGATGAGCACCACAGCGAAAAACAGAAGTACCGCCAGAAGTGTGACTAAGTCCTTTGCAATTCCTATCAGCGAGTAAAGCCGTTCTAGCCACTCAATATCCAGTTTACCAATCTCAACTTCTCTTTCTTTACGCAATTTATCTAGTAGTATTCCAGCTGACGTAGGGCTCGCATGTTTGCTTGTAGGCACCACTAGAACCACAGCAGGCAGCGGATTCGTTTCTAAATAGTTCAATGCGTCACCAAGCCCCGATAGCGCTTGAAATTCTTTTAAACCTGCATCCGCACTTATATAAGCGACCTCAGCAACCTCTGGCCATAATCGTAATCTTGTTAATAATTGTTGAGCACTCGCATCAGTCACTCCCTCTCGTAAAAACAATGAAATTTCTGATGCTTGTTCCCACTGTTGACTGATTTGTTCGGTGTTTTTCACCAGCACATAAAGCGTGCTAGGGAGAGTGATACTAAAACCTAACACACCAATTGTCATCAATGAGGCAAAGGGCGAACGCCACAACTCGCCAAGACTATTTACAGCTTGACGGAGATGATCGGTAAAAAACATAATTAGCAATTGAAACATGCCAATTTTAACTGATTCAGCACCTTTTGCGCGCCCTTTAAACAGCAGACTCATACGTACGAACCTTCGTTTGGCTGCTCGTTCAGCCCATCAGTTATCATTTGTCCATTTTTTAGCGTCAGCGTACGGTATTTCATACGCGCTATAAGCCCTAAATCATGGGTCGCAATAAAAACAGACACACCTGCTTGATTGAAGTCTTCAAACAGTCTAATGATCTCCATTGAAAGCTTAGGATCTAGATTACCTGTGGGCTCATCAGCTAATAATAATGGAGGACGATTGACCACTGCCCTAGCGATGCCCACCCGCTGTTGTTCGCCGCCTGACAACGTAATTGGAAGATTTTTAGCTTTGTCACGTAGGCCAACCATTTCGAGGGCTGCGTCAACGCGCTTAGCAATGTTTTTTCTAGTGTGGCCTTCAATAACCAGGGGAAGTGACACATTGTCAAAGACCGTTTTGTCCATGAGCAACTGATGGCTTTGGAATATCATGCCTATATCTCTGCGAATATAAGCAATTTCTCTGCGTTTTATTGAACTTAAATTATGACCATTGATGAGTACCTGACCTACAGTAGGTCTCTCCATAATGCTGATTAGCTTCAGTAATGTACTTTTCCCTGCGCCTGAATGCCCAGTTAAAAAAGCCATTTCACCTTTTTCCACATGAAAGTCGACTTTTCTCAACGCCTGCTGGCCACCGGGATAAGTTTTGCTTACCTGTTCAAACTTTATCAACCTGACATCCTTTAATGTTCTTCAGTCACATCCTGACTAAACAATGCATCAACAAATTGCTGAGCTTCAAATTGACGAAGGTCATCAATGCCCTCTCCAATCCCAATATAGCGAATAGGAATACCAAATTGATCGGCAAGTGAAAAAATAATACCACCTTTCGCTGTACCATCTAACTTGGTTAAAGTAATACCGGTTATACCCACCGCTTCGTTGAATATTTTAGTTTGACTCACCGCATTTTGGCCTGTACTCGCATCAAGCGTCAACATAACTTCATGTGGTGCATCCGGATTAATTTTTTTCATTACTCTAACTATCTTTTTGAGCTCTTCAATTAAATGATTTTTGTTCTGTAATCGCCCCGCGGTGTCGGCAATTAGCACGTCCATGCCTTTTGCTTTCGCCGATGACAAGGCATCAAAAATTACGGACGCACTATCTGAACCCGTTTGTTGGGCAACTACCGGGATATTATTACGCTCACCCCAAACCTGCAACTGCTCAACCGCGGCGGCCCTGAATGTGTCGCCTGCAGCTAGCATTACTTTCTTACCCTCAGCTTGAAACTGCTTTGCTAATTTACCAATAGTGGTCGTTTTTCCAACACCGTTGACACCAACCATTAAAATAACGAACGGTTGTTTACCGCCATTCTCATCATTTTGAGCCCTTAAATCGAGTGGTTGCGATACAGGTTGTAATAGCGTTGTCATTTTTTGTTTTAGTAGTTCATAGAGCGCATCGCCGTTTTTCAATTGTGATAACTTTGCGCTTTCAGTAAGACTGGTGATAATTTTTGTAGTTGTTGTAATACCAACATCCGCTATAAGTAACTGTGTCTCTAGCTCCTCATATAGGTCACTATCAATTTTTTTACCTGCAAATAGCGATACGAAGCCTGAACCAATGCTCTCTTTAGTGCGAGACAGGCTTTGTTTTAAGCGACTAAAAAAACCGCGAGGGCTTGGCTTTTCAGTAGTGACGAATTCGACCGATTGGGCACTCTCTTCTAACTCAAGATTTACTAAATTAGAATCAACAGAACTGCTCTGAATTTCAACCGGTGTATTATCAGTCCCAACACCGCCAATCTCACTCTCACCATCATTTATAATCTCTGGTATTGATGAATTTTCGGCTTTTGTGTCTATTGGACATACTAGTTGAGAAGCCTCTTTGTCGCTTTTTTCGAGCTCTAGAATAGGTTCTGACACAGATTCAAGTTTTGATTGAGATTCGGTTTGAGCATCTAAAACAACCTCGCTCTGAACGTCATGTGTTTGTTCTTCAGTCGTTTCAGGCTGGTTTTTAGCTTGGTCTTTTTTAAACCAATTAAACAGATTTGCCATATTGTTCAAAAAATCCTTAACAGCAGATGGGTAGATTCAGATATAATTACATTTATAATACAATACTAACACTTTCATAGCACATGACGCGAGCAAGAAAACAGGCAAGTTCAAGCACAGGGTCTATTCGGATAATTGGCGGCAGCCACCGTGGTCGAAAGCTTCCAGTGTTAAATGCGGAGGGGCTTCGCCCAACAACGGATCGAACTAAAGAAACCTTATTTAATTGGCTGATGATGGACGTGAGCGGTGCACATTGTCTTGATTGCTTTGCGGGTTCAGGTTCACTCGGGTTTGAAGCACTGTCTCGAGGTGCCGATGTGGTTAACTTGATGGAGCTAGATAAACAAGCAGCTAAGCAATTAAGCACAAATGCCGAATTACTAAAATACAGCCCAGAAGAAGCGTGTATTATCCAAGGGAATACCTTAGATTTGTTAAAGGAATTTTCAAAAGTAGTAGATATCGTTTTTATTGACCCACCATTCCAGCAGAATTTAGTGCAACCTTGCATCAATCTAATCGATTCCAGAGAACTCACGAGGCCAGGCACAAAGATCTACATAGAAAGAGAAGTAAACGCGAGTTTACTGCAACTTCCTCGGAGTTGGAGACTAATTAAAGAAAAATCAACCCAACAAGTGAATACTCAGCTATTTCTTGTCGAATAATAAAATAAGCCGAAATTTCATCGAGTTTGCGCAAGCTAAATGCAAAAACCTCACCCAAATTAGTCGCCTAAACTCAGGCCTATATTAGACATTTCCTGCGCTTGCATTTCACGGCGCAGCGACTTAAAGTCAATCGACTTATCTTTGCACATTGCTAACACCTCAAGTTGAGTATCAATTTCAAACTGCATCAAAGGGTCCTGTTTTATTTCTTCGTTGCTTAAGTCGGTTTCCGATAATGCTAACAAATATGCTTCAACGCCACCCTGACTCAATTTAGCAACGATAACAGCACCACTTGGCTCTTCGTCTGCCATGAGTTGGAGAGTTGCGGTCAGTGCCATACAAAAATCGAGGGCGGGATATACACCAAAATTATCAAAATTTTCAATATCCGGGGTCACTTCTTCAAGCTTCTCCAATTGAACCGCAATATTAATTTTTGCTTTAGATGCATTTAACCATTCCCAAATGAGCTCAACTAGCTTCGTCGCGAGTTCTTTATCACCAAAATCACTGACATCACAAAATAGTTCATAGTTTGGCAGCATGCGTTGTAGTAAAGCCGCAGAAAAAGCAACGGCTGGCTTTTTTGACAGGTCTCTTACTTGCTGAAACGTACTGAGTTTGTCACCCGTGAAATCGCTTTTACTTTTTTGTTTTGTATTTGACATAATTGATAACTCAGTTTAAAAAATTAATTTGTTGTGCCATT
>JBLHOI010000035.1:0-10697 GCA_047621375.1 Glaciecola sp. | reverse complement strand
CCAGTCAAGTCTATAACAACGGCCGAAGGTGGCGCGGTGTTAACTAATAATCCTGAATTAGCACAAAAAGTTGTATTGTTTGCGAAGCACGGTGTTACGCGCGATCAAAGTCTGTTTGACGAACAAACGACAAACATATCGTTAACGGGCGATTGGTATTACGAGCAACTCACCTTAGGCTACAATTATAGATTAAGTGATATGCAAGCTGCTCTGGGTATATCGCAGTTAAAAAAATTAGATGACTTCATCGCAGCTCGGCAACAAAAAGCGAATTTTTATTTTCAGGCGCTTGCTAATTTACCACTTATTTTACCTCAGCAAACAAATACAGATAATCAAAGTGGGTGGCATATATTCGTTATTGAGCTAAAAACTCAAGAGGGTGATGCTAATCGAGGCCAAACAAGAAAAGCCGTTTATGATCAATTAGTCGGGAAGGGGATTGGCGTAAATGTGCATTATATTCCTATTCATTTACACCCGTTCTATCAGCAACTCGGTTTTGAGTACGGCGATTTTCCATGTGCTGAACGTTATTACGAGCGCGCAATTACACTTCCTCTGTATCCAAGCCTCACGCAACAGCAGCAACAAGCTGTGGTGGATGCGTTAACTGAGATATTGGTATGAACGTTGCCATTATTCCTGCTCGCGGCGGAAGTAAACGTATCCCTAAGAAAAACAGTAAAGAATTTGCAGGTCTGCCATTGATCGCATACTCAATCGAGGTGGCAAAGAAGTCTGGAATTTTTGAACATATTATCGTTTCAACGGATGACGCGACTATTGCCGATATAGCAAAACAGTATGGTGCCCAAGTACCATTTATCCGGCCCAGTGCATTATCAGACGATATAACTGGCACGCGAGATGTGACAAATCATGCTATTGAATGGGTCAAAAAAAATATAGGTGAGCCTGAATATTGCTGCGCCATTTATGCAACCGCTCCTTTTTTACAAGCTGAATATCTACAGAAAGGATTGCAAGCACTGATAGATAATTCGGATAAAAGCTTTGCCTATTCGGTGACCAGCTTTGCATTTCCAATTCAAAGAGCGCTATTGATGATAGAAGATTATGCACTGCCTGCTTTTGAGGGCGATATCGCTAAGCGCTCGCAAGACCTACCCGAAGCATATCATGATGCTGGACAGTTTTATTGGGGTAGAACCGAAGACTATTTGTCCGCAAAGCCGTTTTTTTCTGAATACGGTATTCCCATTATATTACCGCGACATTTAGTTCAGGATATTGATACGCCGGAAGACTGGTACCGAGCCGAGCTAATGTATGAAGCTTATATGGCTAAACAACAACAAAAATCGAGGTAAGTAGCATGGTAATGACTACTGAAACCAGCGCTGTAAAAGAAAAAATACTGATTATTCGCATGCTAGGTTTGGGTGATGTCACGTGCATCGGAGTGCCAAGTGTAAGGCATATTAAACACAAACACCCTGGTGCAGAAGTGCATTTTTTAACCTACGCCGCTGGATTTGAGATCATGGCGCTAGCAGAGCCGCAAGTAAAAATTTTTGGGCTGAAAAGTGGTGAATGGCCAGAAGACATTTTAAAAGCAATGGAAGTATTTTTAGGGCTAGCTGCAATCATTATTGGTGAAGCCTATACCAAAATAATTAATCTCGACACATGGTTTATGCCAGGCTTTTTATCACGTTTTTTGAAAGACGTAGGTGAGCCGATTGAAGGAAATTATATTGGTATGTCAATTGCCGAATTAATCACCCAATTTGAAAATCAAACACTTCCCCCCACGTTTGTTAATGACCCAGGTCATTACCTTCAGAGCACCTGGTTTAGTATGATGAGATGGCACACAACGTGGTGGCAAACTGACTATTTACCAGAACATGGTTACCCTGAATTTTATTTAAGAACCTGCTGCGGGTGGCAAGATATCGATTTAGACATGCAAATACAAATAACACGTGATAGGCAGATAGTTAAGAAAGCAAAAAGTAAAAAGGTAATCGCATTAGCAACTCAAGCACGCACAGCAGAGCGTAGTTACGAGTTAACCGAGCAGTTACAAAAAGCACTTGAAGATGCTGGATTCGAGGTTTGGTCAAAATTTGACGGCAGTCAATCTATGCGTCAAACACTAGCTATGTTGAAATCGAGCGACTTGCTTATATCTGTTCCATCAGCACCACAATGGCTGGCGACAGCGGTAGCTTGCCCCACGCTCATTATTAGTGGAATGGTAGACCCAAGAACGCTTATGCCTGATTATGCGACTGATATGTCTGCTCAACCGGCCACGGTAGAGTCTTTAGTTGAAGGTGTATTAGGAATATTCGACGGCAGTGCAGATCAACTTGAAGACAATGTTTACTGAGTATGTTTCAGCTATTCATGTACATTTTTATAAATAAACACCTAATTCGGAATAACAATGAGTAATAAAACAATTAGGATCGGTTGTGATAATCTTTTTTTTGATGTTGGTGAAGCATCTCCTCCGTTTATCATTGCTGAGTTAAGCGGTAATCATAGCCAAGATTATGCCTTAGCCGAACAAATGGTGCGTGAAGCAGCAAAAGCAGGTGCGCATGCCATTAAACTGCAAACCTATACGGCTGAAAGTATGACACTCGATGTTGATTCAGGTGATTTCGTTATTAACGAAGCTGACAGTCTGTGGGCGGGCGAGCAATTATTCACGCTATATAAGAAAGCAGCAACGCCTTATGAATGGCATGCAAAACTTTTTTCACTGGCCAATAGCCTAGGTATGCTTGCGTTTAGCTCGCCATTTGACGAGGACGCGGTAGATTTTTTAGCAGATTTAGATGTGCCGTGCTACAAAATTGCCTCGTTTGAACTCACCGATTTGCCGCTCATCAAAAAAGTAGCTGAACAAAATAAACCAATGATTATGTCAACGGGCATGGCGACCATAACTGAAATAGAAGAGGCCGTTAATACAGCCAAGAGCGCAGGGTGTGAGGATATTATTTTACTTAAGTGCACCAGTACTTATCCCGCACAGCCGATCAATACAAATTTACTGACCATTAATAATATGCGCGAGGCTTTTAAGTGTCAGGTTGGTTTGTCAGACCATACAGCTGGTATCGGAGTGTCGGTGGCCAGCGTAGCGTTCAAGGCTAGCGTGATTGAAAAACATTTTGTATTGTCTCGTAATGCTGGCGGCGTCGACGCGGCGTTTTCATTAGAACCGCATGAATTGTCTAGTTTAGTAGTAGAAACTAAACGTGCCTGGCAAGCACTGGGATGCGTAACCTACGGTGGCAGCGCGGCAGAGGAAAAATCTAAGCAATATCGTCGTTCAATTTATATTTGCCAAGATATTAAAGCAGGCGAGATCGTGTCTCGCTCTCATGTGAAAGTGGTGCGGCCAGCCTTTGGTTTGGCACCTAAACATCTTGAGACCGTCCTTGGCTCAGCAGCTAAAGTTGATATGCCTAAAGGTACTGCTCTAAATTGGTCTAAACTGGTTCTCAAGGATTAGTCACCAACAAGTATATAGGTTGGTGAATACACATTGAGTAGTAAACGCGCTTAGCAAGGTAACCATATTTGTCATTATGAAATTATTTATCCGAGCTGAAGGTAACCCAAATATTGGACTTGGGCATATTATGCGTTGCTATGCCCTAGCCGAAGTGTGTCAGCTTTTGAATATTCCAGTCTGCTTTTTGTGTTCACAACAAACAAGTGACTTCCTTAAATCGCGAAGCGACTTCAATATTGTCATTATTACCCTTGAAAATACCCAGCAAACCGCTAGTGATAGCAAGACTACCTCAGATTTAGATGAACTTATCGCAGCGCTCTCGCATGATACTGTGTTGTTATTAGACGGCTATCAATTTGATTCTATTTATCAGCAAGCGATTAAGCATGCCGGTATTAAGTTTGCTTATTTTGATGATATAAACGCGTTCTACCAAAGTGGTTTAAAACATTGTGCAGATATTATTATCAATGGTGCTGACTCAGCGTTAAGCTTGAAATATGAGCTTAACGCGACAGATTCTAAACTGTGCTTAGGAGGCGAATATTTATTGCTTCGCCAAGAATTTCACAATCTCCATCCTACCGCGATAGGCGAACGTGATTCTTTGCTTATCAATTTTGGCGGCGCTGATACTCATAACTATTCAACGCAATTGTTAATTGAGCTTGAGAAACAGGGTTTTTCAGCACCAGTAAAGGTGGTGACGGGCGCGGCTTTTCAGCATAAGGAAAGCTTAAACAGGTGTTTGCAAGATGATTTGAGCGCATCGCCTATGCAGATTCAGCACATCCATGATGCGCAACAAATGGCGATACTCATGCAAAATACCCGTCTTGCTGTTTGCGCGGCAGGTGGCACTCAGTTTGAATTGTTGGCTTGTACTACACCCAGTATATTAGTGGTTGTTGCTGATAATCAGCTGCCAGCTAGTCAGTATGCTGCAAAGCAAGGTTGGTGTGACATTGTGGAATGGCAAAAACAGGTTGATATTAGCGCGCTGGCTGCCAAAATTGTGACTGATTGGCAAAATCAGGCAGAAATTCAGTTGAAATTTAATAAAGCGCGGCAGCAACACAGAAAACTGACATTTAATGGCGGTAAAAACATCCTTAATGTACTCAATGAGTTGGCGCATTAGGAAGAATATGTTTAAGCTTACCAATAAGTTGAGCGTAATTGGGTTTTTCTATGCAATATAGACTTTCAGGATATGGTGTTGAATTGCGTTCGGTTGTTGAAAGCGACATCGAAATGCTCAGGCAATGGCGTAACAAAGATGATATTCGCAGCATGATGAAATCAACGAGTTATATTACTAAAGAACAACAAAAAGCCTGGTTTGACGGACTAGAAGACGCCACTCATGTTCGTCATTTTCTCATCAGCTATAAAGAACAAGGGGTAGGCAGTGCCACGCTAACGGGGACTAGCTTCGTATCAGGTTTTACCGACGATTTAGAAAATGCAAAAGAAATCGAAACTGGCTTATACATAGGGCATGAAAGCTATCGCAATAATATCTTGGCTTTTGCGCCAAGTTTACTTACTTGCGATTACTGTTTTGATGAATTACAAGTTGAGCGACTTGTTGCCATGGTCAATAGCAGCAACAAACAAGCGTTGTCGTATAACGAACGATTGGGTTATAAAAAGTTATCCCGATTTTTTACCGAGGTTTCTGAGCAAACTTCTAGTGAAGAGATTAAGACGAGTAGACAAGAGTGGATAAGCTTTACGTTGGTGCGAAAAGACTACATTGAAGCGACAAAACAAGTTCGAAATCTATTGTCTCGTAATAGAAGTAGATAAAAAATAGCATTGTTTTAACAATAAAGTGAAGTTAATTAGTTAAGTCAAAAAGGTTGGAAGTAACATTGAATAATTCTGAAAAACTAGTGCAGTCCTTCGTTACCGCGCTGAACATTAAAGCGGAGCAAGTTACTGATTCGTTAACTTATAACGAAATTTCTGAATGGGATTCAACGGCACATATGATCCTCATTGCAGAACTCGAAGACCAGTTTGACATCATGTTAGACACTGACGATATCATTGATATGAGTTCGGTCGCGCAAGCGAAAAAAATCATGAGCAAATATGACGTGTCGTTCTAATTCGAATGCAAGAACCAAAGCGGTTCTTATCACAGGTGCTGCCGGTGGTATAGGGCTCGCATTGGTTTCTGCTTGTTTGCAGCACGGGTGGTATGTGTTCGCTAATGTTCGCAATCAAGCGAGCTGGATAAGCTTGCAATCAGCATTAGAAAAACAAAACGCTGACACTAATCCACATTGCCAGCCACTTGTTTACGATGTGACTGAACCAGAAAAAGTAAAGGATGCGTTCAATGAAATCCGAAAATCGGGAAAGCAACTGCAGGGACTAGTCAACAATGCCGGCGTGATGTACGACGCTGCCCTTGGGATGACATCATTGAGCGAGTTTACCCAGCAAATGACGGTGAACGTTACCGCCTCTTTTCAGCACATGCAGCTTGCTGCACGTTTAATGACACGTCAAAAAAGCGGCAGCATTGTTAATATTAGTTCTGTTGTTGCGCTCGATGGTTCTGCAGGACAAGTTGCTTACAGTACAAGTAAAGCGAGCTTGTTAGGAATGACAAAGTCAGCGGCAAAAGAACTTGCTAACCTGAATATTAGGGTGAACGCGGTTGCGCCGGGATTTATAGAAACCCAATTGACTGAGCGATATACAGCTGAGGTACGACAAAAAATTATCGATAAAATAGAAATGAAACGTTCTGGTCGCGCGAGTGAAGTCGCCGCAACGATTGTTCATCTGCTTAGCTCTGATAGCGCTTATATTACAGGGCAATGTATAAGAGTTGACGGCATGATGACGGTTTAAGGTTTTATGAATTTCTTTTTCGATGATATCGCACAATATGGTTCACAAGTGGCCGTAATTGACGGTGAAAAAAAAGTAACATACACGCAATTAGCGGTGCTCATCGATAATAAAAAACATCATATAGTGTCAATGTTATCAGCTAAAAACGCATCAGTAGTGACGCCTCATGTCGCTCATGAAATACAATTGAATGCAGGTACCGATTCTGCATCCATCACAAAAACAGTAG
The DNA here is from genome assembly GCA_047621375.1 of Glaciecola sp. Lineage (GTDB taxonomy): Bacteria > Pseudomonadota > Gammaproteobacteria > Enterobacterales > Alteromonadaceae > Glaciecola. The sequence continues at coordinate 4,086 of JBLHOI010000035.1, read as the reverse complement.
TTGCTATAGTCAGCAAAAATAACCTAGAGACTTTAGTAAACTATTTGGCACTACTGCAGCTTCGGTTACCGATAATTTTTATTTCCCAGCGTCAATTAGATAGCGTAACCCTAGCTTCTGGCTCAAAAGGCACCGGCGCATTAGTTGGCAATATTGAGGTTTCGCAGATACCTAAGGAGCATATTCTCAATGCGTTTAGAGTTTCTGCATTGCTGGTTGATCACGAACTTATCAAGCTGACAGATTGTTCTGTGCAGTCAGCTGACTCGGCAATTGATATGAATATTGCGTTATTGCTTAGTACCTCTGGTAGCACAGGTGAAAGTAAACAAGTATTGCTAAGCTATCAGAATATACAAGCCAATGTGGACAGTATCTGCGCTTATTTACCGATGCAAATGACTGACGTCACGATAACGACGCTACCGTTTAATTATTCTTATGGTTTGTCTATCATTAATACGCATTTAGCCATCGGTGCTTGTATCGTAATGACGCTGTTTTCAGTGATGCAACGAGAATTTTGGCTGCTTTTTGAGCAAGCTAAGGTCACTAATTTAGGGGGTGTACCGCATAGCTATGATATGTTAATTAGGCTTAAGTTTACTTCCAAAGCGCTGCCAAACTTACGTTACTTCACCCAGGCAGGTGGCAAATTAGCTGCAGAGAAAGTTAAACACCTCGCCGCCTATGCAACAGCGGAGAAAAAAGCCTTTGTTGTGATGTATGGCCAAACGGAAGCGACAGCCAGAATGAGTTATGCATTCCAAGATAAGTTGCTTCTCAAACCAGATACGATTGGACAGGCGATCCCAGGTACTCGATTGTATTTAGTTGACAATCAAGGTAGTCAAATTACCACACCGGAGCGACAAGGAGAGCTTATATTTTGCGGCGACAACGTGATGATAGGTTATGCATCGTCTATTTCAGATCTAAGGGGAAGGTTGGCGCTAAATAATTTACAAACGGGTGATCTTGGATACCAAGATGTCGATGGTGACTTTTTTATTAGTGGCCGAATAAAACGATTTATTAAGCTATTTGGTGAGCGTATTAGTTTGGATAAGGTACAAAATTCATTACAACAAATTATCCTCGACTTCCCATTAGCTTGTGTTGGTAATGACCGGACCCTTTATGTAGTGTTAGAGGACAAGAGACAAACCGATAGTGACCAGACTCAGTTATCAACAGCAGAAAATGAAGCCGAAAGGCAGCGGTGCGTGACTACCCAAGTTAAAACCTACGTTAAGAGCATCGGTTTGCACCCCAACGCGGTCAGTATTCATTTCGTCGCAGCTATACCAATGACACAAAATGCAAAAATCGACTACGGAATGTTGTTAACGTTGATGCAGGAGAAGTCACTGTGAGTAGCGGTATGGATCTCGATTTATTACATGAATATAAAACTCAATTTAACGCTTTGCTGACAGTTGCTCCATTTACGCTAAATAAGCAGCAGAAAGAAGCAAAGCTAGGCGCATTGTTAACGATATTGCATCAATATCATCTTGAACACTGTGCTCCATATCGAAAGATACAGCAAAAAATTCGATTATCACCTCAGGCCTTAGCGCCAAATACGACAATTGCAGCGCAAGCATTTTTGGCGGTTAGGTTATTTAAACAGCACGAACTTTCGAGCATTAATCCTGATAATATATTTAAAGTATTGCGTTCGTCTGGCACAACAGAGCAAGCACCGGCGAAGGTCTTACTTGATAAAGAAACCAGTGCTCGACAGTCGAAAGTCCTTGTCAATATTCTACAAAATATATTAGGAAAGCAAAGGCTTCCCATGCTGGTTATTGACGCAGAGTCAGTGGCACGAGGGCGCGGCCACTTTAGTGCTAGAACTGCCGGTATTCAAGGCCTTTCATTTTTTGGTCGAAAACATGTTTATGCACTGAATGAAGATATGAGTCCTAATTGGAAAGCTATTGATGAATTTTTTCATCAATATGGTGAGGGTCCTGTATTGATATTTGGTTTTACTTTTATGATTTGGCAATATTTTATTGAAGCAGCGATTCGAGAGGGAAAAAGTTTGAGTGCTAAAAAAGCGCTGATTATACATAGCGGTGGATGGAAAAAATTAGTCTCAAAAGCGGTCGACAATATTGCATTTAAAGCTGCATGTGACAGGGTTGTTCGAGGAAGTGAAGTCCATAATTTTTATGGTATGGCTGAGCAAGTAGGTAGTATTTTTATTGAGTGCGAACAAGGACATCTGCACGCACCTAACATGGCAGACGTTATCATTCGGCAAGTTCATGACTTAAGTGAATGTATGATAGGAGAAACGGGTCTAATCCAAGTGCTGTCAGCCATTCCAACGAGTTATCCAGGACATTCAATACTGACCGAAGATCTCGGTAAAATGATAGGTGAAGATGACTGTCAATGTGGCCGTTTAGGCAAGTATTTTGAGGTCTTAGGTCGTATTCCCAAAGTGGAAGTAAGAGGATGTAGCGATACTCATGAATAAGCTCACTTTTCTCACTACGTCGGTCGGACTCTTCGATGACGATAGCTTAACAAGCGATGCTCAAGACATTCAGTCAGCGCTATCAAAATTTACTCAACAATCAACAATGGCAGTGTTCGACACCCGTATTTTTACTTTTATTCAAGATTTGTCAGCTCATTTGTTAAAACAGCCTGAGTTTCGACAATTTCCAGAGCTTATTGCTCTGGGTTTTTGGTTGCGCCAGGCAAATTTGCACAAAAAGATACAGAAGGGAATTTTAAAACAATGGCCTAGTAGTGATGCTGAGCGCTCTAACGACAATAAGATGACAGACGCCAAGCTGGATTCCTTTAATCATAAGGTACATTCATTGTCTCAGCTTAATAGGGCGATAGGTTGTGTTGTGCACTTTACGCCAGCGAATGTTGATACTATGTTCATTTATAGTTGGGTTGCCTCGCTGTTGATGGGTAACCTTAATATCGTGCGAGTAGCAAGCCAAGAGTCTCAAAGCAAGGTTGCATTACTTGGCCTCATTAATCATTTATTTAGTCAGGCCGATCATCAGGAAATTGCAAAGCGAAATGTGTTTGTGAGTTATGACAAAACATCAGATATGACACCCATGCTATGCGCGATTGCGGATGCCAGACTGATGTGGGGCGGTGACGCAAGTGTGGCACAAATTAAATCCTTTAGTGGCAAAACGAATTGCCGAGACTTTTGCTTTTCTGATAAGTACTCTATTGCGATTGTGAGTGCTAATACGCTTAATGCTGATACCTCATCAGTCGCTCAAAATTTGTGGCGTGATACGCAACCCTTTCAACAGCAGGCATGCTCTTCGCCGCGGGTTCTTTACGTTTTATATGAAAAGTCAGATAAAATAAACGAAAGTTTAGTCGCACTCTTTAAGCAATTGAACGCGCTTGCTGAACAAGCAAAAGACGACTGGCAAGCAGTCGGGAGAACCAATGAGCACTTGGTGTTAATGCAAAATATTGCCCTTATGGGAGACAGCGTAGCAAATAATGCAGTGCTTCAATTAAGCCGCGTGAGTGCTATTAATATTTCTAAACTCAGTTCTAGCTTGCTAGAAATGCATGATGGGAATGGATTGTTTTTTGTGCGTATATGCCAATCATTGCAGCAAATTGTAGCGGAATTGAGTGCGTGTTTGCCCGAAAAACTTCAAACTATAGCCATCAACGGAGTAGAGCAAAGTAGAGTTGAAAAGAAAGTCACGCAACTGCTTCCGCAAGCACAGTTTCGAGTTCAAGCACTAGGTCAAGCATTGGATTTTGATTTTAAATGGGACGGATACGATCTTTTAAGTAGTTTATGCCAAGCTCTGGATTTGCCCCAAGCCTAGAAGATTATTGCTTGTTGGTATTCATATTGAATTTGAGCATCCTAGTGCTTTCAGAAGCGTGATATTTAAGCGTTATTCTTCATATTTAATGACAACACAATTATCTCCAAGCGCATGTGCAGCTTCGGCAATTTTGAAACGAGATGCGAATGACATAATCACATAGACTCGTAAACCCTTTGAATAAGCTTGATCCGGTGTGCTTACTTTATATTCTTGAAATTTACTACTTTCTTGG
>JBLHOI010000034.1:0-11123 GCA_047621375.1 Glaciecola sp. | reverse complement strand
GGCTAGAAGGTAAAGAAATATATGCGCAAACTCACCGAGTTAAATTTATAGAGCAAGACTACATTGCTGATATTTTGCCTGTTGATGTGCCCGACAATGACAAAAGTGTTATTGCCGGTGCTGTCATAATCCTTAAGTCGGAATCTCGACTAGGCAAACAACTTAATGTATTTAACAAAACAACATCTAATTGCTTTGACTCATTCCAAGCGGTAAGTCCGGTAATGAAAAAAGTAATACGCGATGCTAAGCGCATGGCCGAACTGGAAGGGCATATGCTCATATACGGTGAGTCAGGAACAGGCAAGCAAAGCATTGCGAGAGCCTGTCATGACAGCAGCCCGCGTGTTGAAGGTGAGTTTCACATTTTAAATTGTGCCTCTTTGCCCGACGACGTGGCAGAAACTGAATTATTTGGTATCGAAAAAAGTCAGCTTACAGGTGCCGAGTCAAAACGCGGTCTGCTTGAATTAGCTTCTGGCGGCACACTTGTATTGGACGAAATTTCAGAAATGTCACAACAGCTGCAATCTAAGTTATTGCGGGTTATAGAAGACGGCCACTATCGTAAAGCCGGCCACAACCAATCTACAAAAGTGGATCTGAGGATTATCTGTACAACTTGCAAAGATTTGTCCGAGGCGGTTGAAATTGGGACGTTTAGAGAAGATTTATACTACCGCTTAAATGTGCTGGCCTTAGTTCTTCCACCACTTCGTGAACGAAAAACAGATGTTATTCCGCTGTCAGAAAATATTGTAAGGACGCATAGCAATAAGCTGGGGATCCGCCCTCCCAAACTGAGCAAATCTTGCGTTGATTATCTGCAAGCGTACCCATGGCCTGGCAATGTAAGGCAACTGAAAAATGCACTATATCGAGCGATAGCATTGATGGATGGTAATGAAATCACCAAAGAGGCTATTCAACTGCCTAGCTGCAGCACTACGGTGAACTATATTGATGAAAACTTTGAAGGCACTTTAGAGCATGAAGTTAAGAAGTTTGAAAAAGATTTATTGAAACGGCTTTATCCGTCATACCCGAGCACTCGACAATTGGCGCGTAAGCTTGGATTGAGCCACACGGCTATTGCTAACAAGTTGCGCGAATATGGCATCAGTAAGGCAACTGTAAAGTATTAAGTACGATATGTTCCTTTAGCCCCACGTTTTGGGGCTTTTTTTTGACCTTTTTTCAGTAATCTAGTCCAGCAATTCAAGGTGTTTCATTCTGTCTTCAGCGCTATAATAGTCATAACTCAATAACAATTTGAAAACGATGCAAAATAAATGGCGACCCAAGCCACATCTTCTTTTCAATTTGTCCAGTGAATAATGAAATAAATTAAAGGTTGAAGGAATGAAATTAGCGACTTATAAAAACAAGACACGTGATGGCAAACTGATGCTCGTAAGCCGCGACTTAACAAAAGCAATTGAAGTTGCTGATGTCGCAGTAACTATGCAACAAGCATTAGATAACTGGCAAACCATTCAACCTATACTACAAACCCGTTATGAAGCATTAAATGAAGGCAGTTTGGGTGCTCAAAATTTTGATGAAGCGCTTTGTGAAAGTCCATTACCTCGGGCTTTTCAATGGGCAGATGGCAGTGCTTATGTCAACCATGTCGAACTTGTCAGGAAGGCACGTGGAGCAGAAATCCCCGCTTCATTTTGGACCGATCCGTTAATGTATCAAGGTGGTTCAGACGACTTTATTGGTCCTCGAGATGATGTGTTATTACCCTCGGACGAGTGGGGAATTGATTTTGAGGGCGAAGTAGCTGTTATAACCGATGATGTGCCAATGGGCGTTTCTGCTGCAAATGCAGGACAGCATATTAAATTACTGATGTTAGTGAACGATGTATCTTTGCGCGGTTTAATTCCTGGTGAGTTAGCCAAAGGATTTGGATTTTTTCAGTCAAAACCATCGTCAGTATTTTCTCCTGTCGCAGTAACCCCGGATGAACTTGACAATGCCTGGTCAGATTACAAAGTACATTTGCCATTGGTGTCGCATTACAACCGTGCATTGTTTGGAAGGCCGCAAGCTGGTGAAGATATGACCTTTGATTTTTCGCAATTAGTTGCACATGCGGCAAAGTCACGTAATTTGGGTGCGGGCGCAATTATTGGTTCAGGTACTGTGTCCAACAAACAAGGCACTGAGCATGGTTCTTCAATAGCTGAAGGGGGTGTCGGTTATTCTTGTATTGCCGAAGTACGAATGATAGAAACCATTAGGGATGGCAAACCTTCAACGCCGTTTATGTCTTTTGACGACTCAATTCGTATAGAAATGTTTGATCGTAATGGACTGAGTATTTTCGGTGCAATTGACCAAGTAATCAAAAAATCTGCTGTTAACTAATGCTCGGGAAGGGTAAATAATGAGTCTTAAATTATATGGTTACTGGCGTTCTTCTGCATCCTATCGCGTAAGGATAGCTATGCATTTGAAACAACTCGATTTTGACTATGTGCCAGTGCATTTGGTCAAAGGAGGGGGTGAACAAAAGAAGCGTCCTTACAGCAACATGAATCCGTCTATGTTAGTTCCTACTTTTGTTGATGATGACGAGGATATTGTACTGAATCAATCGTTAGCAATAATCGAATACTTAGACGATAGATACCCGAATACACCGATGCTACTGCCTATTCATGCGGCTGATAAAGCCAGAGTGCGGGCTCTTGCGCAAGATATTGTGTGTGATATTCAACCCGTTACAAATTTGCGGATTTTGCAATCCCTGACTGCCGACTTTGAAGCCAGCAGTGAACAAACTCAAGCCTGGTGTGTAAAATGGATTGACTTAGGGTTTACCGCGCTAGAAAAAAGACTAGTAACACGGTCTGGTAAATATTGTTTCGGTTATGATGTCACGTTAGCTGATGTTTGCCTTGTTCCTCAAGTTTACAATGCGCTGCGATTTAAAGTCGACATGCAACCTTTTCCATTGATTCAAAAAATCTATGATAATTGTAACGAACTAGCCGCATTTCAAAAAGCAAAGCCTGAAGCACAAACGGATGCTACTTAGCTAAAAAAAGATACCGCAGAGTTATATGTTTTTAATAGGTAACTCTGTCGTGTTTTTAACTTGCTTTAGTGCAAACGTAGAACTTAAATGATCAACTAACGGTAAGTGCGTCAATTTATTTTTGAGCAATTGTTCATACTCTTCGATGCTCTCGACAATAACCTTCAATAAATAATCTTTTTCGCCACTCGTAGTGTGACATTCAACAATTTCTACAATTTCCTGAACCGCTTTTTCAAAATCGACAAGCGAGTCGCCATCATGGTTTTTTAATGTAACATAAATAAAAACAGAGACTCCAAGATTTAGTTTCTTACTGTCTAGTAACGTAACTTTTTGACGTATAACCCCGTCAGCTTCCATGCGTTTCACTCTGCGCCAGCAAGGAGTATGAGATAGACCGACATATTGGCTGAGTTCCGCCATTGATACTGTTGCGTCCCTTTGCATAACTCTGAGAATTTCACGATCAAATTTATCTAACTTCATTTTTATTCCGTGGTGAGAGATGTATCACTTCTGATTTAGCTATTATAGGATAGATATCCTATAAATAGAAAATAATATATGTGTTTATATAACAACTTTATTTCAGATAAGTGTAAATCGCAAGATACGTCCTCTAGAACATCAGCTACAATCACCCTCGAAGTATTGCGATCATTAAATGCATTACTAACAATACACAGATTAAAAATAATAAAAACAAAAGATAATAACTCCAATAATAAGGTACATATGTCAGTTTTCGATCACCGAGAGTTTGCAGAACATGAACAAGTTTCGTTTTACCACGATAAAGTAACCGGCTTAAAAGCAATTATTGCTGTGCATAATACAAATCTAGGACCTGGGCTAGGAGGATGTAGAATGTACAATTATGCTAATTCTGAAGAAGCGCTTACCGATGTGTTGCGGTTATCCAGAGGGATGACGTACAAAGCGGCAATGGCAGGACTACCGCAAGGTGGCGGCAAAGCAGTTATTTTTGGTGATCCTCGAAAAGATAAAACGCCTGAAATGATGCGCGAAATGGGTAACTTCGTTGACACCTTAAAAGGAAAATATATTACAGCGGAGGACTCCGGTATTGCGGTGTCTGATATTGTTTGCATGTCCCAGAATACAGCGCATGTTAGCGGTACTTTTTCCAAGTATAGCTTTGATGGCAGTATTGCCGATGGTAATCCGGCTCCCGCTACTGCTTATGGTGTATTTGTTGGTATTAAAGCTGCTGTCAAACACGTGTATCAAACTGATTTGCGCGGTAAAAAGGTAGCAATCAAAGGTGTTGGACACGTTGGCATCAGATTAGCTGAATATCTTTACAAAGAGGGTGCGACTCTTTACGTGGCAGATATATTTCCGGATGGCGTTAATAGAGCTGTTGCAGAGTTTGGTGCAACGCAAGTTAGCGTAACTGAAATTGATTTGTTGGATGTGGATGTGTTTGCTGCATGCGCGTTAGGCAATGCGATTAATGAGCAGAATATTGATCATCTTAAAGCTCGAATTATTGCCGGAGCGGCAAATAATCAATTAGCGTCCGACGAAATGGGGGTGAAATTAGCCCAAAGAGGTATTTTGTATGCGCCCGACTATGTCATTAATGCCGGTGGTATCATCGACATTTTTCACCAACGTTCAGACAGTAGTGCAGAAAAGTTACGAGAACATTTAAATCAGATTGGCGAAACGTTACAAACTATTTTTGTTGCGGCAGAGAAAAGCGGGTTAGCTACTGCAAAAGTGGCAGATTCATTAGCTGAATTAAAATTTCAATAAATTGGTTTGAAGCGGTTGCAAGTAATCTCAGAAATCGGCATACTCCACGCCGTCTTTAAGTAAAGGCGGTTTCTATGGTGAGCTTTGGTTCTCTCGCAATGATATTTTGGAAACTCGGTCAGGCCCGGAAGGGAGCAGCCGTACCGAAGGACTCATGTGCCGAGATGTGGCTAGGGCTTGCCACCCATTCTTTTTATCCCTCATTTTATTCAGATGAAGCTTCGCCAGTGTGCGTTTCTAAGTACTCGATAGCAGTCGTTACCGCAAGTGATACGTTTGTCTCCATCTGGGTGCGCTCAGACAGAGGTAGAAAAAAAGCCATATCCACTTCGTATCGAATATACCTTGGCGGCAACTGATTTAATACTAGGCATGTGAGATCGGCTATAAAATCCGTTGTTTGAGATTGGTAAAAGCCCATTGCTTGAATTTGCTCTAAGACCAAATGTTCATAATAGTTGTGAATGTCATCATCCAGTTTCATATCATTATCGCCTTTATAAATTTGTAACTATTTGCGTTCTAGGAGATATCGGCCAAAAATACGAAAATATAATGTTTGTCCGCTTTTTGTTCGTTACATTATATTCAGGTGTCTGTTTTTCCACCAGACCTAAAATATAAGAATATTGTACACATCGCAAATCGCTTGCTTGTACTATCTTTAATTGCGCCAAAATTTGCAACTCTTGTTTGTTTGAACAATCAAGTGATACCGTGCTTATGCTGTAATTTAATTGTATTTTTAGGTCGCTATTTTTTTTCATTATAGAACTCAATAAATCATACAAAAATTTAACACTTAGCCCATCCGTTTTCTTGACATTTACATAACATCCTGTGACTATCTAGGGGGAGTGCATCGTTCCAATGAATGCACGACTATGATAATTATAATTTCGACGTCCTTTATTGTTAAGGGCGTGAACATCAAAACTATGGTTGGGAATATGTCCAAAATGAGCAAGAGAACTCAAATAGCGTCATGCGTTCTAGGTGCATTAGCACTGGGGAATGCTTCGATCGTCTCTGCAGATCAACTTCAGGATTTACAAAATGAAGAAGTTAAGATCCATAAAGCAGCAGCGCAATCTCAAGAAAAAATTAATAACCTTTTTGAGCAATCTCAAGAATTGTTGGCGGAGTACCGAAACGTCATTGATTCAACGGAAAGCTTAAAGGTCTATAATGATTACTTGGCCAATTTAGTGGCAGACCAAAAGCGTGGTATCGACTCCCTGCAACGGCAGATCGATTCAATCGATGAAACGAGACAAAACATCGTTCCATTGATGTTTAACATGATTAACAGCCTCGAAGAGTTTATCAAACTCGATATTCCAATCAATATCGAAGAGCGTACCGCTCGTGTTCAAAGACTTCGTGACGTTATGTCAAACTCAAGCGTAACAGTAGCCGAACGTTTCCGTTTGGTACTTGAAGCGTATCAGACTGAAAACGAATATGGTTCAAAAATTGAAACTTACGCTGGTACTATCGAAGACGAAGGCCAGGAAGTATCGGTTGATTTCTTTAACTTGGGTCGTACTGCTTTATTAGCATTGTCCAAAGATCAGAAGCATTCTTGGGTATGGGATAACGATGCACGCGATTACCAAAAATTAGGTGACGAGTATCTTAATTCAATCATTCAAGCTGTGCGCATGGCGCAAGGCTTAGTGCCTGAAGATCTTATTAAATTACCAATTAAAGCTGCGGAGGAAGTATAATGAAACCAACAATTAAAACGCTTGTTGCTGCAGCGGCAATAGTTTGTGTAGCGTCTTTCGCACAAGCACAGTCGTCGACAACATTGCAAGAGTTGCTACAAAAAGTAAAACAAGAGGGCACAGTTCAGTCACGTGTTAATGATCAACGTGAAGCTGAGTTCCGCCAAGACCGAGCTGATAAGCAAGGTTTGTTGCGTAAGGCACAAGCCGACATGCGCGCTGAAGAGGGCCGTGGTGATCGTTTAGCCAAGTCGTTTTCTGCAAATGAGCAAACATTAATCGACAAAGAAGTTGAACTTGATGTTGCGAAGGGTGACCTTGGCGAGATGTTCGGCGTTGTGCGTCAAGCCTCTGCTGATGCATACGGTCGAATTTCTACGTCAATCGTTAGTGCTCAGTATCCTGGTCGCGATTTATTTCTAGGTGAAATGTCAAATGACTCAAAAGGTCTGCCTAATATCAGCGAATTAAGAGAGTTATGGTTTTCTCTTCAAACAGAAATGACCGCCTCTGGTCAAGTCGAAAAATTTGAAGCAGAAGTTCTTAATTTGGACGGTGGTAAAGAAATGCAAACAGTACTGCGTATCGGTTCTTTCAATCTGATCGGTACTCAAGGTTATCTAGTTTACGATGATTCTGATAACACAATTCAACCATTGGGTCGTCAACCAGATGGTTATCAAGTGGCAACAACCCAAGACATTCTTAATGCGAAAGCATCAGAAGGATTTATTCCTGTTTATGTGGATCCATCCAGAGGCGCAATCTTGAACTTGTTCAAGCAAAAAGCGACGATGATTGAAAGATATCACGCAGGTGGCCCAGTAGGTTACACAATTACTGTCATGCTAGCGATTGGCTTGTTAGTTGGTTTGTACAAGTTCCTCACTCTTTCTGCAATTGGCTCGAAGATGAAGTCACAACTTAAGAATATAGATAAACCAAACATTAAAAACCCACTGGGTCGAATACTGACGGTTTATCAAGCAAATAAAGCTGCTGACGTTGAGACTTTAGAATTAAAATTAGATGAAGCTATCTTACGTGAATTACCAAGCGTCGATAGAGGTATTAATATCATCAAGATATTTGCAGCAATCGCACCATTGCTTGGTCTTCTTGGTACAGTACTTGGTATGATTGAGACGTTCCAACAAATTACATTGTTCGGTACAGGTGACCCAAGAATCATGGCTGGTTCAATATCCATGGCACTTGTAACAACAGCTCAAGGTATTATTGCAGCGTTACCACTTATTTTGGTTCATAGTGTTGTCGCTTCAAAAGCGAAGTCAATTGTTCATGTATTAGATGAGCAAACTGCTGGCTTTATTGCAACTAGCGCAGAGTCGGAGAAAGCTTAATATGATGTACCTGATTGGATTATGGGAATCTGTCAGGGACTTTATCGCTGCCGGCGGTGACGTGTTGTATTTCGTCGCTGCTGCGCTCTTCCTAATGTGGGTTTTAATGGTTGAGCGTTATTGGTATTTGAGTTCAGTATTTCCAGGGGTTAAGAAACAAATTATAGCCGACTGGGATGCTAGAAAAGATACTACTTCATGGTATGCGCATAGAATTCGTGACACGTGGATTTCACAGGCGTCAGACGCTTTGGATGCAAGATTGCTTATAATTCGTACATTAGTGGCCATGTGCCCATTAATTGGATTATTAGGCACGGTAACCGGCATGATCGGTGTATTCGAGAGTATGGCCACACAAGGCACTGGTAACCCAAGAATAATGGCTGCTGGTATTTCGATGGCAACAATTCCAACAATGGCTGGAATGGTTGCAGCTCTTTCTGGACTGTTTTTCAGTTCACGTCTTGAAGCGAAAGCTAAATTGGCAAGAGAGACATTAGTTGATAGCCTGCCACATCATTAAGAGAGATTATCATGGGTCGTAAAGTAAGAGTTGAAGAAGAAGACGCTCAAATCGACATGACGCCGATGTTGGACGTTGTCTTCATAATGCTAATATTCTTCATTGTAACGACTGTTTTTGTTAAGCAAGCGGGTATAGATGTAAACAAACCCGAAGGCGAGACAGCAGTGTTATTGAAAAAGGCAAACATATTTATTGCGATTACCGAAAAGGGCGATGTTTGGATGGATAGACGCGAGATTTCAGTTGAAGCTGTTGCGGCTAACCTTGAAAAGTTATTGTCAGAGCAACCTTCTGAAGTTGTCTTTATTCAGGCAGATGCCAAGGCCAAGCATGGCATAGTGGTAAAAGTGATGGATCAAGTGAAGGAAGCCGGTATTGACCGCGTTGCAATTGCGGTAAGGAGTTAATATGGTTAAATTTATAGTTTCCATTTTACTTGGTGCATCAATTGCTTTCGGTCTGTTCGTTATTATGGCGAAATTAGTTCAAAATGACGGTAGAGCCCAAGAGTCGCTTCCTCCTCCACCTGTTATTGATATTGTTATGCAAAAGCCTGACGATGAGATACAGACTCGTGTGAGAAAGCCGCCACCGCCGCCTCCGCCGCCTCAAGAGCCACCAAAGGTTGAATTAGTTGAGCCTGCTCAAGCTGATCCGAATTCTTCTGGCTTTAGTTTATCAATACCATCTGTAGATACCGGTGGTATTAGTAATGCAGTTGGTGGTATCGGCGGAATGCGCGATGGTGACGCAGCTCCAATTGTTCGTATTCCACCAGACTATCCACCTCAGGCTGCTCGTGATGGCAAAGAAGGCTGGGTACGTTTGTCGTTCACTATCAATGAACAAGGTGGGGTGGAAGATGTTGAAGTGCTAGATGCTGATCCAAAGCGAATCTTTGACCGCAACGCAAAGCGTGCTCTTCGTAAATGGAAGTATCGCCCACAAATTGTTGATGGCGTTGCTCAAAAACAGTTTGGACTCGAAGTTCAACTAGACTTTAAGCTAGGAGGAGAATAGATTATGAAATTTAAATCTCTCAAAGCTTCATTGTTGCTTGGCTCTGCACTTGTTATGGGGTCTTATTCGACTTTATCATCAGCGCAATCTAACTTGGCAGTTCAATGTCCCGGTTACAAGCCTGCAAAAACTGAATTGCTAGGTATGAAGGTAGGTAAGAAGCTGAACAAGGCATTCGAAGCTTACAACCAAGACTTGGTGAAAGAAGCTATTGATTTGTTATATGAAATTGAAGCCGATGAACCATTTGATAGAGCTTCTGTCGACAGGTTTTTAGGCCAATTATTAGTTTCAGAGCCAGGCAAAAGAGCAGAAGCAGCTGATTACCTAGAACGTGCGGTGAAGACCAAAATATTAAACGATAACGACCACGCTCCTATCGTTAAATTAGTTGGTGATTTAAAGTACGAAGCTGGGGATTATGCAGAGGCCATAACGTGGTTCGAAGAGTGGATGGCTTTCACTTGCCGAGACGATGGTATGACGTATCTTAAAATTGCTAATGCTTACAAAGAGATGAAGCAGTTAGATAAAGTTATCGCGCCGGCAGACAAGGCGATTAAGTTCTTGGACCCAGCAAAAGAAACACCCTATGCAATAAAGATGAGTGTTTATTACGATCAGAAGAAATACATGGAAGCTATCGATGTTATCGAGACGGCACTTCAAGTTTTTCCTGATTCGAAAGCATGGTACAAGAACGCTGGATTGTTTTATCAGATTACTGAAAACTACAAAATGGCACTCACCATGTTTGAACTGGCTTATATGCAAGGTCACTTAACTACCGCGACCCAGCATAAACAGCTTGCTCAATTGTATAGCGTAAACGGTATACCGCATCGTGCGACTGAATTGATGGAAAAGCACATGAAGTCAGGTTTGATTCCCAAGGATAAAGCTTCTTTATCTGCGGTAGCGAACTCTGCTTTCCAAGCTCGCGAATTCTTGACAGCCGCATCGTATTTCGGTCAAGCTGCAAAGGTTGCATCTGATCCGGAACTTTACCGTAGACAAGGTTCAATGTTGTTATCAGCAGGTGATTATAAAGGCGCTGTTGAAGCGTTGAATATGTCACTTATTAACAACGAAGAAAGTGAAGGTAAAGTGCACTATGCCCTTATCGAAGCTCATTTCTATTTAGGTGATTACAAAGCTGCCATGGCTGCTGTGCAAGAAGCTAAAAAAGATTCAGGTATTCGTAAGAATGCATTGGCTTGGGAACCGTATATAAAGACGAAAGCTTCCAATAGAGGCATAAGGATTTAATAAGGCCCGCAGTATAAAAAAGCTCCTTCATGGAGCTTTTTTTTTCTGAAATTAAGTAAGCAAACTCGTTTATCAGTCGCTACTTCATTTTGATAATGGTTAATTTACACTATTACATTTCGTCGCCTAAGACCTTGAAAATCTTTTTTAGTCTAGCTTTGAGTCTTGAAAGTAGCTTTTCCTTGGACTGTTTCGATAGATTCTTCTGGCGTGTTTGAACCAATAATTCCTGCAGCTCTTGCGACGTTTCCCCACTCAATTTAGTCAGTTCAAAGTCGATGCTTGCAGCGGTGTTAGTTACACTTCTTTTATTCTCAATAAACTGGCTGATCCGCCTATGATGGACCCTAGCAGATGCAAAGCGTTGCTGTATC